>CAZOAP010000034.1:0-18471 GCA_964577645.1 uncultured Ignavibacteriales bacterium | reverse complement strand
CGTATCAAGCGTATGGATAATTGATGTAGAAAAAGGCACCAAGCAGAACCTGACAGGTGATAAAGCAAATAATATAACACCATCGTTCCAGCCGTAATTTTTTTAATATGAAAGTAACAGAACATTTAGAGAGATCCGGAAAACAGAAGCCAACCATTAGCTTTGAGGTAATACCTCCAAAGCGCGGCGGTGATATTGACCAGCTTTTTAAGGTCATAAGTGATGTACTTAAATATGAGCCGCCATTTATTGATGTCACTTCACGCGCAGCTGAAGTTGAATACCGCGAGACTCCGCAGGGTATACAGAAAAAAGTGATACGCAAAAGGCCCGGTACAATAGGGATAAGTGTTGCTATAAAGAATCACTTTAACGTTGATACTGTGCCGCATATTTTATGCTACGGCTTTACCCGCGAAGAGACAGAAGATGCACTTATAGAGCTTAACTACCTTGGGATTGAAAATGTACTTGCAATCCGCGGTGATGATCTTGGCTATCATAAACCCATACCTGAATATAAATCACAGAACCGCTTTGCATATGAGCTTATCCAGCAGGTGAGCAATATGAATAAAGGCAGGTTCCTTGAAGAAGACCTGCTTGACGCTAAGCCTACAAAGTTCTGCATAGGCGTAAGCGGTTACCCTGAAAAGCATTTTGAAGCGCCTAATATGAAGGCTGAAGTTGAACATGTGAAAAAGAAAATTGATTCAGGCGGTGATTACGTTGTGACACAGATGTTCTACGATAATAAAGTGTATTTTGATTTTGTGAAAAAGTGCCGTGAAGCGGGAATTAATGTCCCGATAATACCGGGTCTTAAAGTACTTACAGCAAAATCACATCTTAACAATATCCCCAAGAATTTTTATATCAGCTTGCCTGAGGAGCTTTCCGGCGAGATACTTGAAGCAAAGGATGAGCACGTAATGGAAATTGGCGCTAAATGGACAGCCAAACAGGCTGAAGAGCTGTTGAATAACGGCGCACCAAGCCTGCATTTTTATATTATGCAAAGTGCAAAGCCAATTACTACGATGTTTAAATATTTGAAGATGTGATAACGGGGGACCTTCCTTCGTTAGCACTCAGTAAGGCAAGCGTGAAATGTGATACGTGAGATGTCATCCCGCCTTCAGCGGGACTTCGAAAATGTCTTTGACATTTTCTTGAACGTGAAAAAATGAATTTGTAAGGTTAAATAGTGTAAACATGAATTAAATTGCTGCCTAATAATATTTTTTTAAAATGGGATTAAAAAACGACCTCATACACTTTTCCAGGCTCACGGGAACGAACGGCTTTGTTAAGGCTTATGACGGCAATTTAAGCCTTAGAACCAAAAAGAATTACATCCTTTCAACTGCTTCAAACACTCAGAAAAGCAAAACTAAAGAAAACGATATTGTTAAATGTGACCTTAAAGGAAAAAAAATTTCAGGCAAACGGAAACTATCAACAGAAATTAAGCTGCACCTTTATATATACAATAAAAGAAAAGAGATAAACGCTGTTATTCACACTCACCCTTTATATATTTCATCATATGCTGCAGCAGGTAAAAAACTACCGGCGGCAGTAATGCCTGAAGTTTATATTCAGTTCGGCCAGATACCGCTTGCATCATACGGTACACCTTCAACTGATGAATTGACAGACTCAATAGAGCAGTATGTTATGAAACACCAGGCTATTATACTTGCAAACCATGGACTGGTAGTTTACGGTAAAACAATTGAAGAAGCATTTATGCTCACAGAAAAGCTTGAGCAGTATGCAGAGATATGTTTTAATGCAAAAATCCTGGGCGGTGCAAAAAGTTTGACAGCTGCACAATTAAAAAAACTTGACGAGTTAAAACAAACAATATATAAAAAGTGAATATTATAGTATTAACAGGCGGTACATCTGCCGAAAGGAACGTTGCGCTTGCTACAGGCAAAGCTATTGCAAAAGCCCTTAGAGATGACGGCAATAATGTTAAGGTTGTGGATCCCATTTACGGTGCCGCACAGCCGGATGAAGATAAAATATTTCAGGACAGGCCTGCAATAGGCAAGGAATTCCCAACAGCAGAAGAGCTTAACCGTTACAGCAACAGGAAAGTTATAGAATGCATCAATTCTGATGTATTCAATGATACAGATATTGTATTTCTTGCGCTGCACGGAAAATTTGGTGAAGACGGCAGGATACAATCACTGCTTGAAATGCGCGGGGTTAAATACACAGGTTCAGGTGTTACATCAAGCGCCATGGCTATGGATAAGAATATTTCAAAGATAATGTTCAGCCATTATGAAATACAGACTCCGAAATGGCTAATGATAAAAAAAGGCTTACATGCGGATTCAAAAATTGATGAAAGCATAAGGCTGCAGATAGGGTATCCTGCAGTAATTAAGCCTAATGATGAAGGTTCAACAGTTGGACTCTCAATAGTACAGCCCGATGTTGAAGACGTTCAATTAGGAAAAGCGCTTGAAGATGCTTTTGAATATTCCTACCACATTATGGCTGAAGAATATATAGAGGGCAGGGAATTAACCGTTGCAATACTTGGTGATGAGGTTTTGCCGGTAGTTGAGATAAAGCCAAAAAGCGGGTTTTATGACTACGTACATAAATATACAAAAGGGTTCACCGATTATTTCTGTCCCGCTGACCTGCCCGAAAAGCTGGCAGAACACCTGAAGGAAAAAGCACTGCTTGCTCATAATTCCCTTGGCTGCGAAGTATATTCCAGGGTTGATTTCAGGCTGAACTCAAAAGGCGAAGCATTCTGCCTTGAAGTAAATACCCTGCCCGGTATGACCGAGCTAAGCCTTGTCCCAAAGGCTGCAGGAGCATCAGGGTATACTTTCACGCAATTACTGAACAGAATTATTGAGTTAAGTTTAAAGAAATAATTTGTTATTTTGGAATAATGAGTGAAGACAGCTTCGGCAAAAATATTGTGAAGTATATATACCAGAGGAAAAGATTTTTCGTTTACCTTCTGATATTACTGGCTATACTATCATATGCTGTTTTCGGCAAAAAGGGGATATTGCAGCGTGTTGAGCTTGAAATGGAAAACAGGCAGCTGAAGGAAAAGCTAAGAAGTGAGCAGGATAAATCGCTGATGCTGCAGAAGGAAATAGAGGACTTAAAAACATCAGATAAGAAGATAGAGAAAGTTGCGCGGGAAAAGTACAGCATGGTTAAAGATGGCGAGGAAATATATAAAGTAATTACTGACAGCACAAAATAAAAATCAAAATAATATTTTAACGCGCATCAATGCGCCTTTGCTTTTAAATTATATGAATAACATTGTATCAACATTAAAAGAAATTCTTGCGATAAATTCACCTACAGGCTATACCATTGAAGTCATTTCGCATCTTGAAAAATTATTTCAAGGGCTTGATGTTAAGCTCACAAAGACCAATAAAGGCTCATTGCTTGTAAGCTTCACCAAAAACCCTGAGCTAATTGTTACCGGGCATATTGATACACTTGGCGCAATGGTTAAGGAAATAAAGGATGATGGTACAATTGCAATCACACGGCTGGGGGGGCTTGAGCTTAATTCATTTGAAGGTGAGTATGTAACGGTCAGGAATTATAAAGGTGAGCTTTTCCGCGGAACATTTTTGCTGAATAATCCTGCAAGCCATGTGAATAAAGGCGTAAGCGAAGCCAAAAGGACGCTTGATAACATGTCAATAAGGCTTGATGAGCTGGTACGGAATGCTGATGATGTTGCAAAGCTGAATATTAATGTAGGTGACTTTATTTTCTATGATACAAGATTTGAATATACTAAAAGCGGTTTTGTTAAGAGCCGTTTTTTGGATGATAAGGCATGTGCTGCTGTTATGATAGAGCTGATAAAAGAAATGGCAGCTTCCGGCAGCAAACATAATGTTGGTTTTTACTTTTCCAACTACGAAGAAGTCGGCCACGGTTCATGCGTGGGAATACCTGATTCAGCCAAAGAGCTGCTTGTGCTTGATATGGCTGTTATAGGTGAAGGATGTGCGGGCAGGGAAGATAAGCTTTCTATATGTGTAAAAGATTCAAGCGGTCCGTATGATTTTACAGTAACAAATAAGCTGCGTGAGCTTGCAATAATTCATAAAATTGATTTTGTAACTGATATTTATCCGTATTACGGCTCTGATGGCTCCGCTGCACTGGCAGCCGGGTATGATGTGCGGGTTGGTTTAATAGGACCCGGAGTATCTGCATCACACGGTGTAGAGCGAACACATGAAAATGCGCTTAAAGAAACATACAAATTGACGAAGTTATATATTGAGCAATTTTAATAATTTTTAATATTATCATTGATTTACCTTTTTGTATTTGTTAAGTTTTGTTAACAGGAGGTAATATACTTTGAAAAAGCTCTTTTTACTTGGTTTTGCCCTTCTTCTTCTCAACCCATTTATCTTTTCGCAATGGCAGACATACAATGTTACAACCAATATAAGATTTTATGATGTTTGTGTAGTAAATACAAATCTTATTTGGGCATGTGGTGATTCAGCCAAAGTTTACAGATCAACCAATTCAGGTGCGGACTGGCAGCTTGTAAATGCAGGGCTGCCTGTCAGTTCCATATTTCAGGTAACTGCAGTTGATGGAAACAGAGCATGGGTCAATCTTGGAATGCGTATATTTACCACTTCAAACGGCGGGTCTTCATGGTCAGAGCAATTCTATTCTCCGGTAACCTTCATAAATAAAATTCATTTCTTCAACCAGAACACAGGATATATTATTGCCGATCAGCAGGATAGTGTTGTTGGTTTTTTTGTTACCAGAAATAGCGGGACAAACTGGGTCCGTTCAGCGAGCTCTCCGGTACTGGGTTTAATATCAGCAATGTGGATAAATGATAACGGAGTAAATGCTATTGACTCAAATTTTATTTGGTTTGTGGCCAAGGGTTCTCCTGCAGTTAATTCAAGATTTTATAAGCTTTCAGGAGGCTTAAATAATTCCTGGCAATATTATAATATTGGCATTTCACCGGGGCAAGCTTCATATTCAGCATTCAAGAATTCAAACACTGGCTTAGTAACCTCTTCAAACGGAATTTTCATGACTACGAACGGGGGAGTTAATTGGCAGATAAGAGATAATACATCTTTCCCTGATGTTACACGAGAATTAATGATAGTACCGGGGACTGACTGGGTAATACAATCTGGTATCAATAATATAAGAATAAGTTATGATATGTGTAATTCATGGCAGCCAAGAATTTTATATCCAAATTTAAATTTTTGTGATGCAAAAGATACTAACAGTATATGGGTTGCTGCTTCAAACGGAAAACTGCTTAAATATAATATTAATTATATAGGCATTCAGCAGATAAGCAATCATATCCCTGTTTCATTCATTTTGCAACAGAACTATCCGAATCCCTTCAACCCTTCAACAAATATTAAGTTTGAGCTTCCTGAAGCGGGTTTGATAACATTTAGAATATATGATGTAACAGGCAGAGAAATATATTATATAAGCGAAAGCCATACAGGCGGTTTTTATAGTATAAATTATAATGCAGTAAATCTTTCAAGCGGTATTTATTTTTATTCCGCAGAATTTAACGGCAAAAGGGAAGTAAAAAAGATGATACTTTTAAAATAATACTCTGAATATATCTATTATTTAGGCAGGTCAGCGACCTGCCTTTTTTGTTTATACTATTATAGTTAAAATTGTTCTCTAAAACACAGAATTTGGATCTCTTCGGCAACGAAAATACGATAAAAGAAAATAAAGGAAATGCAGGCAAATTCCGCCCATTGGCTGAACGCATGCGCCCAAAAACACTGGATGATTTTGCAGGGCAAAAGCATTTGATAGGCGAGGGCAAGCCGGTCAGGAAGATGATAGAAAACAATAATGTATTTTCTATGATATTCTGGGGTCCCCCCGGTGTTGGTAAAACTACACTAGCCCTGATAATAGCAAACAGTGTAAATTCTGAGTTCATACAGCTCTCAGCAGTATCATCGGGAGTGAAGGATGTAAGGCAGGCAATTGAAAAAGCTGAGCTTAACCAGAAGCATCTTGCCAAAAGAACGATACTTTTTATAGATGAAATTCACCGCTTTAACAAAGCTCAGCAGGATTCACTGCTGCATTCAGTTGAAAGCGGAGTTATTACACTAATTGGCGCAACTACAGAAAATCCTTCGTTCGAAGTCATATCACCCCTGCTATCAAGATGCAGGGTTTATGTACTCGAGGATCTTTCTGAAGATGAATTGCTGCAGCTTGCTGATAATGCATTAAAAAACGATCCTGAGCTTAAAGACTTAAAGATAGATATCCAGGATAAAGATCTGTTATTAAGATTTTCAGGCGGCGATGCAAGGAGACTCTTGAATGGGCTTGACCTTGCGGTAAGATCAACCAAACCTGATGCTAGCGGTATAATTAATATTACCAATGATGTATTAAAGGAAGCATTCCAGAAAAATTATATCAGGTATGATAAGGATGCAGAAGAACATTACAATATAATATCAGCCTTTATAAAATGTATTAGGGGCAGTGACCCCGATGCAGCGGTTTATTGGCTTGCAAGGATGTTAAAAGGCGGCGAAGAGCCAAAGTTCATAGCACGGAGGATGATAGTTCTTGCCTCTGAAGATATCGGTAATGCTGACCCGTACGCACTGACAATTGCAACATCGGCTTTCACTGCAATTGATTACATCGGAATGCCTGAGGCTCAGCTTGTACTTGCCCAGGC
This sequence comes from uncultured Ignavibacteriales bacterium, assembly GCA_964577645.1. Taxonomy (GTDB): domain Bacteria; phylum Bacteroidota; class Ignavibacteria; order Tepidaquicellales; family OLB5; genus OLB5. The sequence continues at coordinate 11,705 of CAZOAP010000034.1, read as the reverse complement.
TGCAACATACCTGGCCAGTGCACCAAAGAGCAACGCGTCATATCTGGCAATACGCGCAGCACAGGGAGATGTTGAACTCACAGGTGAGCTTTCTGTTCCGCTGCACCTGCGCAATGCTCCTACCAAGCTGATGAAGACACTGGATTACGGCAAGGAATATAAATATTCCCACGATTTTGAAGGACATTTCACTCTGCAGCAGTACCTTCCCGATGAACTGAAAGATAAGGTCTATTATAAACCCACCGGCATTGGTGAAGAAGCAAAAATACTTGAACGTTTAAAAAACTGGTGGAAAAATAAAAAAAGATAACATATTGTACATTTATGATAACACTTGAAACCAAGAAAAATAAAACTGAATACGCTATAGGAATTGATCTTGGCGGTACATTTATTAAGTCAGCTATAATTGATTCAAAAGGAAAAATTATTAAGCACTTTAAGACTGAAACATTTTCAGAAATATCACCCAAAAAAGTATTAAGCCAGATCGAAAAGTGCATAAATAATTTAAAGCAGGATTTTAAAAAAGAAATAATCGGCATTGGTATCGGTGCCCCGGGCATTGTCACTAATGGTGTTATGAAGTATCCCCCCAATTTTAAAGGATGGAAGGAAGTTAATTTAAAAAAACATTTTGAAAAGAAATATAAGCTGGAAACCATTGCTGATAATGATGCTAACTGCGCGGGTCTTGCGGAGCTGAAATTCGGGCACGGTGCAAAATACAATAATTTCATTTTCCTAACCCTTGGTACGGGTATTGGCGGCGCAATGGTGATAGATGGTAAGATTTACAGGGGTGAGCAGAACGGTGCAGGTGAATTTGGTATGATGACAATTAATTATTCCGGACCTGAATGTCTTGGAGGTAACCGCGGCTCAATAGAAGCGCATATCGGCAGGAATTATTTCCTTGAGCAGAATAAAAATGAAATCAAAAAGCTTGGTAAAAATATAGATTTTGATGATATCAGCCGGCTGGCTTTAAAGGGTAACAAAACAGCAAAAAAACTGTTAAATTTGTACGGATTTTATTTAGGTGTAGCCATCACTAATTATTTCAATCTTATGGATGTGCGAACTGCTGTTTTAGGCGGGGGAATATCCAATGCATATAAAAGCTTTATCGGTGAGCTGAATAAAACCATCAAAACAAGAAGCCTGAAAACTATACGGAATAAGTTCAGGGTGCTGCGTTCATCAATAAATAATAACGCGGGAGTATTAGGCGCAGCAGCATTGATATTTGAATAAATAAATATTTAGTAGCACAGACATTCCTGTCTGTGTATAATTATAATTTTCATAATACATATATAATGGGATTAAAAAATATACTTTATAAGGTCGAAAGCGGTGTTGCAGAAATTGTTCTCAACCGACCGGAGAAAATGAACTCTCTTGATGAAGAGCTCATACACGATCTTGGTGATATGATGCGTGATTTTTCGGTCAATGAGGAGGTGCGGGTTGTAGTCATAACAGGCGCTGCTGATAATTTCTGTTCGGGGCTGTACCTTGATTACCTGCAGAAGATATCGGAGTATGATATACTCGAGAACAAGGAAGACTCGCGTAAGTTTAAAAATATGCTGATGAGCATATATAACTGCTCAAAACCCGTAATAGCTAAAGTAAAGGGATACTGCCTTGCAGGCGGCTGCGGAATAGCCTCGGCATGTGATATTATTATAGCTGATGAATCTGCAAAATTCGGCTATACAGAAGTTAAGATCGGTTTTATCCCTGCAATAGTTATGATGTTTCTTTTGAAACGGGTTAGCGAAACTCATGCTAAGGACCTGCTTCTGACAGCAAGAATGATTAACTCAGATGAGGCATTAAGGATGGGGTTTATCAATCATTATGTTCATTCAACTGAGCTTGACGCTAAAGTGAATGAGATCTGCGAAATACTTAAGAAGAATTCCGAAACATCCATAAAACTGACAAAGGAAATGTTCGGAAATATTTCAGGGATGGATTTTGATAAGGCGCTGGAATATGCGTGTGACCTGAACGCTGTCACACGAATGACGCCTGACTGCAAAAATGGTGTAGCAAAATTTTTAAGCAAACAAAAATAGAATTAGCATGCTGCATAAGAGTACAATTGATTTCTTAAAGAAATTAAAGAAGAACAATAATCGCGAGTGGTTCAATACAAATAAAAAGCTGTATGAAGATGCAAAATATGATTTTGAGATATTCATATTTGAGATGATACAGAAAATTGCTGAGTTTGATGAATCAGTATCAGGACTTGAGCCAAAGGACTGTATGTTCAGGATCTACAAGGATGTACGGTTTTCGAAGGATAAATCACCCTATAAAACCAATCTCGGCGCATCAATAAATAAAGGCGGCAGGAAAATGCCATATGCGGGGTATTATGTTCATATCAGTCCGGAAGAGTGTTTCCTTGCAAGCGGCCTTTATATGCCTATGCCTGATAAATTGCTTTTGGTGAGAAACAAGATTGCATCGCGCTCAAAGGAATTCTTAAAAATTGTTGAAAGCAAGGAATTCAAAAAGCTTTATGGCAAATTATGGGAAGGTGATTCACTTAAAACAGCGCCAAAAGGATTTGAAAAGGATCACCCCATGGTACATTACCTGAAAATGAAAAGCTTTATTGGTGATCATATTGTAACCGCAGAAAAAGCCTTATCAAAAAATTACACTGATTATGCAGCGAAAGTTTTAAAGGTCATAAAACCGCTTAATGATTTCTTAAATGAGGCGATAGGGGCTTAAAATTTGTACATTTCAGTTCCTCAGAACTGACAAGAAGTAGGGTAAGAATTGCTAATTTATCCGTCAGGTTTGAGAACCTGACGAGAACATTGAAGGGATTCACGCATACATCATAAAAAACATATCTAACGGAATGATACATGATTTGTTCATGTCAGTTCCACTCCATATGAGTCCTTTGGTCAGAACTGACATGTTGTAGAGTAAGAATTGTTTATAAATCCATCAGGTTTGAAAACCTGACGGGAACATTGAATGAAATAATATAATACTTCAAAAAAAAGACGCCCCGGGGGGACGTCTGTACAGAAGTGAATCTTATAAACAGATCAACAACTAAATTAAAAGACGCCAATAGCGTCTTTTAACATTTAATAATGAATGGATTCCCGCTTTCGCCTGCTAATGCAGTGAACCGGGAATGACAATCTGTTACATTTCAATCTTAATAATTACCTGCTGGATAATTGTACCCTTATCATCAAAATCTTTTAGTGATGTATATGCCTTGCCGTTCAGGTTATTTTTAATGTATCCGGTAACAAGTATATCAGTAACTTTACCTGAAATTGTAATTTCCTTATCCGGAGAAGTGCTCATTAATAATGCATCACCCTTCTGTGTAGCAATTACAAAAACCCCGAAGTAACCGGTCTTGTTATCGGAAGTAAATACCTCTTTTGATTTCAGATTGGTTACATCTTCTTTCCTGTCATATGTAATAGAATCAGTTGTTGTTATTTTTACTGATACTGATGTCCCGATAAGCCCGTTCAGTTTTTTATAAGCAAGATTTTCTTTCTTTGCAGGTAATTCATCTGAATCATAAATTTTATACATTTCCTCGCAAAGCTTATCAAGATCAAAGCTGCCTGAAAATGACCTGCCCGAAAACAGGAATACCAGGCAAAGTACTATTATAGAGTATTTCATATTTGTATTATTTTTTTGATTACCTAAAATTATGTTATTAAGTTAAAGTTTGAAACAGAAAAAACGGGTATTATTGCCATATATTAATTAAAATAGGGGAAATACTGCCCCTAAAAACTTAACGGGCAAATCTCTATATTTGCAGATTATGGGAAAAGTAAATTTTTCAAAAAGATTAAAGAAAAAGATCGGAATTGTCGGTTTTCCTATGGATTTAGGTGCCGATAGACGCGGTGTGGATATGGGCCCATCTGCCCTGAGATATGCCCATGTTCAGGAAAAACTGGAACATATGGGTTATGTTGTCAAAGATTTTGGCGATCTGCGTATTGAAGGGGCAGAAACACAAAGGATAAGGAACCCGAAGCTTAAATACCTGCCCGAAATTGTACGTGCCTCTAAAACACTGGCAAAAAAAGTAGAATCACTTTTAAACCGGAATTTTTTCCCTCTGATCTTAGGCGGTGACCATGCCTCAGCAATTGGAAGCATTGCGGGAATTGCAAGCTACTGCAGGAAGAACAATAAAACCCTTGGTGTTATATGGATTGATGCACATGCAGATATGAATACACCGGAGACAACTCCTTCAGGCAACATTCACGGAATGCCGCTTGCAGTATCACTTGGTATCGGCGAAAAAAGACTGACAAGAATAGGCGGATTTTCACCCAAAGTACTGCCTGAAAATACTGCACTCATCGGGATAAGGGATGTTGATGCCGAAGAAGCCGTAACTGTTAAGCAGTTCAGGGATAGAGGCATGCAGGTCTATACTATGACAGATGTTGATAAGCAGGGTGTCACAAGAATAATTGCACGGGTACTTAACGATTTTAAGAACGAGGTCGATCACATTCACATAAGCTTTGATCTTGACGGTGTTGACCCTGATTATGCAGGAGGAGTTGGTACGCCTGTTGAAGGCGGCCTGACATATCGCGAAGCATCAGTAATTATGGAAATGGTTGCTGACTGCGGATGCATGAGCTCGCTGGAAATGCTTGAAGTGAACCCTATACTTGATTCAAAGAACGAAACATCAGAGCTTGCAGTTGATTTCATTGAATCAGCTTTGGGCAAATCAATTTTATATGAATAAAGAAAATTCCCGTTAACAGGTTTGGCGGGAGTAACAAAAAAAAAAAAAAAAAAACCATTCCTTTTCGATCTTACTTTAAAAGAGCTGACTGAAATCATAACTGATCTTGGCGAGCCTGCTTACCGGGCAAAACAGGTTTGGGAGCAGTTGTATGACAAGGTAACACCTTCATTTGATAAGATGAACGGTTTGCCAAAATCATTAAGAGAAAAGCTTTCAGATGCAGTTGATATTTCTCACCTGCACCCTGAAATTGACCTGATCTCAACAGATAATCATACAAGGAAAATTCTTTTCAGGCTGCCTGATGGTGCTGAGGTTGAATCTGTACTTATGGGATACCATACCCGAAGGACTGCATGCATTTCAACTCAGGCGGGATGTGCGCTTGGATGTACTTTCTGTGCAACGGGACAGGGCGGGCTGCAAAGGAATATCACTTCAGGCGAAATTGTGGAGCAGGTGATTTTCTTTGAGCGCGTGCTGAGAAAGAAAAATGAGAAGCTGACAAATCTTGTATTTATGGGAATGGGTGAACCGTTTGCAAACTATAAAGAAGTAATGAAGGCTGTTGATACTTTAACAGATCCGGATGGTTTTAATTTCGGTGCAAGGCGAATAACTATCAGTACAGTGGGACTAGTGCCTATGATAGAAAAATTTGCGCTTGAAGAAAGCCAGGTAAATCTGGCTGTATCATTGCATGCTGCAACAGATGAGCTTCGCGAAACAATGCTGCCGGTAAATAAAAGGTATCCTATTGATGTTCTGATCAAAGCCTGCAGGAACTATATATATAAAACCAACCGCAGGGTTAGCTTTGAGTGGGCATTAATTGATAATGTTAACGATACACCGGAGCAGGCAAAAGTACTTGCAAGGATATTAAAAGGAATGCTTTGTCATGTTAATTTTATACCTTTAAATCCAACAACAGGATATAAAGGACACGAATCAAAGCAAAAACGAATTCAGGCATTCCGTAAAATACTTGATGAAGCGGGAATTCCGAACACACTTAGAATAAGGCGCGGGATAGATATTAATGCAGGCTGCGGGCAGTTAAAACAGGCAGTACATGAAAACAGCAATTAACTGTATTTAAAAGTATGTAAATACTCGCTTTAAATCCATAAAATAATAATACCCTAACATAAATCATATTTTCCACTGATGTATATTATAGTAATTTCCTTTAAAAAAGGCTATTTTAGAGAATGAAAATCCAGGGTTTTGAAACTTTTTGGCTGTTCATCTCACATAAAACCCGTATATACAAAGATTATCAATTTAAGAATAATTTATAAGGAATAATTTTTATGCCTACAGATAAACGTATTACTGACTTATTGAAGCTTCATAACATGCGCGAAAAAGCCAAGCTTGGCGGCGGTGAAAAAAGGATAAAAGCACAGCATGCAAAAGGCAAATATCTTGCCAGGGAAAGAATTTACATGCTGCTTGATCCCGGTACTTTTGAAGAATATGATGCTTTTGTAACACACCGTACACATGATTTTGGGATGGAAGAACAGATATTCCTGGGTGACGGTGTTATAACAGGCTCAGGCAGGATAGAAGGACGGCTTGTATTTGTGTTCAGCCAGGATTTTACCGTATTCGGCGGCTCACTAAGCGGTGCACATGCTGAGAAGATATGCAAGATAATGGATATGGCTGAGAAGATGGGCGCTCCTGTTATCGGGCTGAATGATTCAGGCGGAGCAAGGATACAGGAAGGCGTTGTATCGCTTGGCGGTTATGCTGATATATTTTTACGCAACGTACTGATGTCAGGGGTAATACCGCAGATAAGCGCTATAATGGGACCCTGTGCCGGTGGTGCTGTTTATTCACCGGCAATAACAGATTTTATTTTCATGGTGAAAAGTAAAAGCCATATGTTTGTAACTGGTCCTAATGTTGTTAAGACAGTTACACATGAAGAAGTGACCTTTGAAGATCTTGGCGGCGCAAAAACGCACTCAACAAAATCAGGGGTTACGCATTTTGCATGCGATGATGAAATGCAGTGCCTGCAGTATGTAAGGAAGCTTGTAAGCTACATACCGCAGAACTGGAAAGAAAAAACACCGCAGCGTGTGCCGGTTGATGACCCGGAAAGGATCGAAATGGAACTGAACCATGTGATACCCGAAGATAACACAAGGCCGTATGACATGAAGAAGATAATCAATTTAGTGGTTGACCAGGAAGAAAAGCCAAAGACAGAATTTGACGAGGAAATTGATAAGAATAAAAAAGAGAAAAAGCCCAAGTCAACTAAATCTCTGCCAGAGCTTGTTAAACCCGGTTTTGTAACAAGCTTCTTTGAAACACAGGAACTTTTTGCGCCGAATATTATCACGGGTTTTGCAAGGCTTGATGGTATTTCAGTCGGCGTAATTGCAAACCAGCCATCTAAAATGGCAGGTGTGCTTGATATTGATGCATCTGTTAAGGGAGCAAGGTTCGTAAGGTTCTGTGATGCATTCAATATTCCATTAGTTGTATTTGAAGATGTACCGGGCTTTATGCCTGGCACCTTCCAGGAATGGCGCGGAATTATAAAACAGGGAGCAAAGCTTCTTTACGCATTTGCAGAAGCAACTGTTCCTAAGCTTACAGTAATTACCCGCAAAGCATACGGCGGTGCATATGACGTGATGAACAGCAAACATATCAGGGCTGATTACAATGTAGCATGGCCCGGTGCAGAAATTGCTGTTATGGGTTCTGCAGGTGCAGCTGAAATTATCTTTAAGAAGGAAATTGACGCAGCTAAAGACCCGAAGAAGGCATTTGATGAGAAGGTTGAAGAATTCAAAGAGAAGTTCGCAAATCCATATGAAGCAGCAAAGTTCGGTTATATTGATGACGTAATTGAGCCATCAGAGACACGCATAAAGCTGATTAAAGCATTAAGGATGCTGCAGACAAAAGAGCAATCAAACCCGAAAAAAAGACACGGAAACATTCCGTTATAAAATAAAATTATGCAAAAACCCCTGTAATATGCATTATTACAGGGGTTTAGTTTTTTTGAGATATTGTAAACACTTTATATTTATTATATTTAAGAAATTCCCGGAGGGCAAAATGAAAACCTTTTTTGCTTTTAAACAACTCTATAATAATTTTTATTTCCAAATATTATTTAAGATTTTAAAAATTTTATTTTTAAATTTTTCCATTTATGGACAGTGGGTTCCGGTTTACAATCAATTATATACATTTCCCGATGATATTCAATTTATTAATCAGAGTACAGGATTTTGTACAGCCGGCCTTGGTGCAAAAAAAAGTACAAATGGTGGTTTGAACTGGAATTATATGTTTTCTTATGAAAGCGGTGTATATCCTAGAGCGTTGAGTTTTCCAGATCAGAATTTTGGTTGTATTGTTTGCCAAAGCGGAGTTTACTTAACAACAACTAACAGCGGTATAAATTGGACATTACGCAATCATACAGATTCAATAAATTTAGCAGACGTAACTTTTATTAATTCATCTACCGGATGGTCAACTGGAGCACATGCTGCAACAGGAGGTTATACTGATCAGCGAATAATTAAAACAACAAATAGCGGATTAAACTGGATACCTCAATATTATGATTTTTATTATGATTACTATTCAATCAGTTTTATAAATGAACAAACAGGATTTGTTGGAGGACAAAATGGAAGATTATTAAAAACTACTAATAGCGGTATAACCTGGATTTTAAAACAATCTAATACAAGTCAATCAATTAATTCTATATATTTTGTTGCTGATGGAATCGGATGGTTTGGAGATAACTATGGAAAAATATTTAAAACAACAAATTATGGAGAAAACTGGACGTTAATATATTCCGGATCTGTAATATATGGGATTGGAGATATTTTTTTTATAAATCCTTTAAAAGGATGGGCTGTTGGTACGTATAACAGAATAATATATACTACAAACGGAGGAAATAACTGGATGGTAGAGAATTTAGGTCCATACGATGAATATTTGTCCTCAGTATTTTTTATAAATGATTCTGTCGGATGGGCATCTGGATATAGATATATATTAAAAACAACAAATGGTGGCATACCCGTTGGAATACTTCAAATTAATAATACTTTACCGGTAGAATATTCGTTATCCCAAAATTATCCCAACCCCTTCAATCCGCAAACAAAGATAAAGTTTGATATACCCGCAAACTCGAAAGGTCAAACATCAAATGTGAAATTGATAATATATGATTTGCTCGGGCCGGAAGTTGCTATACTTGTAAACGAAGAGTTAAAACCCGGCACATATGATGCTGATTGGGACGGCTCGAATTATTCAAGCGGTGTGTATTTTTATAAGCTGGTAGTTAACGACCCTTCGACAGGCTCAGGGCGAGGTTTTGTTGAAACAAAGAAGATGGTATTAATGAAGTAAAAAAATAAATCTTATGAACAATATAAAATGTTTAGGGGTTTTGTTCGTTTTCATTTTTTCATCGTTAATATATTCCCAAAGTGAAAACTGGAATGTTTTAACTTTACAACGGGAGCTTTTTTCGATTAATATCTTAACACAGAATAAAGTTTGGATATTTGCAGGAGATTATTCATATAAAAGTTCAGATGGAGGAGTAACCTGGAGTATACCTGCTAAAAATAACGTTAATGTAGGAATCTCCGGGGGTTCTTATAATACGTATCCCAATTATATATATTTTGCTGATAGTTTATATGGCTGGGTTACCCAAAAAAACAGCGCCATATTAAGAACAACAAATGGAGGAATTACCTGGACTTCATACAATACAAATCTTACTGATTATGAATTGGTTTGCGTTCAATTTATCGACAGACAAATTGGTTTTACCGCAGGTAAATCAAATAATAATACAGGGGCTGTAGCGCGCACAACAAATGGCGGAATTAACTGGACTATCTGTACAAATTCACTTAAAAAACCAATTACATCCTTGTATATGATAAATAATTTAAAGGGTTTTGCATCAAGCAGCAATAATGATACTATATCGCAAACAAATGACGGATGGAATACACTGGAATATAAAAAAGCCGGAAATGGTCAATGGATATCTAAGATATATTTCCTTGACTCATTACAGGGTTGGCTGCTTGGTAATCCTGGTTTTGTAAGCAAAACAACCAATGGCGGAGAAGACTGGCAGGTTTATACAGCATCTTTAGGCAATACAGTTAATATGTATTTTGTAAATCCTTCAACCGGCTGGATAACTTCAACCAGGAAAAGAATTTTTAAAACAACTAATGGAGGGGTAAACTGGTTTAACCAGCTTTCTGCCGGCACTGAAGATATGCAGGTGTTCAGGGATATTTATTTTAAGGATCCAAATACAGGCTGGGCTTTAGGCACTTCCAGCAATCTATTGAGAACTACTAATGGCGGGGGCAACTGGTATGATATGTTCCATAATCCTGATGGTAATTTAAAATCTGTTTATTTTAGTAATGAAAATACGGGCTGGTGTGTTAGCTCATACGGTTTATGGAAAACTACTAACCGTGGATATAACTGGGTCAATAACCAATCAATACCCATAACCGGTATGAACTCTGTAGACTTTATTAATATAAATACAGGTTTCCTTTGTGGTGCAGATGGTAATTTTATGAAGACTACAGACGGCGGAGTTAGCTGGATACAAAATACAATTAGTTCAAATAATTTATCTAAAGTGTGTTTCATTGATAATAATACGGGGTTTATTTGCGGAGCAAACGGCATTATTTTAAAAACTATAAATTCCGGAATGAACTGGCTGCCTCAACAAAGTAGCCTGGCTGTGGTTTTAAATGATATCCAGTTTACTGACCAGGATAACGGGTTTATAGCAGCAGATAACGGGTATATTCTGAAAACAACCAATGGAGGCGTTAACTGGGTTTCTTTGTATCCTTATAATAATTTCCATAACACTGCATTACATTTCGTAAACAATAACACAGGCTATGCTGTAAGTAACAGATTTTCAGGTACAGGTGGCTCCAGCAGGTTAATTCTAAAAACAACAGATTCCGGATCTAACTGGTCTCATACAAGTATAGAAACACATTATGGTCCTTATCTTTATACAGATGTTTTTTTTATAAATGATCAGACAGGCTGGATAACATCCAGTGATTTTTATTTAGGTTATATTTCTAAAACCACAAATGGCGGCGTAAGCTGGTTTCAAACGTTTGGGCCGATCGGTTCCGGCACCGGTTCATATGGCGGTTTATACAGTATCTTTGGTTTAAGCGAAAATAAATTGTGGATAGCAGGAGATAATGGTACCGTATTATCTACAAGTTCACCGGTGGGTATACAAACCGTTAATACTGAACTTCCAAATAAATATTATTTGAATCAAAACTACCCCAATCCCTTTAATCCGCAAACAAAGATAAAATTTAGTATTCCCCTCTCGAGAGGGGTGACTGCCGAAGGCGGGCGGGGTGTGTTTGTATCACTTATAATTTATGACTTACTCGGCAGGGAAGTTGCTATACTTGTGAACGAAGAGCTGAGACCCGGCACGTATGAAGCTGACTGGGACGGCTCGTATTTTTCCAGTGGTGTTTATTTTTTTAAGCTGATGGTTAACGACCCTTCGACAGGCTCAGGGCGAGGGTTTGTAGAAACAAAGAAGATGGTGTTGATGAAATAAAATATTAATAGAGATGAAATATATTAAACTATTTGTAATTTTAATAAATATTGTAATAATATCTAATTGCTATTCTCAAAGCGGCTGGTTTTGGCAGAACCCATTACCGCTGGGAATTGATCTTTATTCTTTTAAATATTTTAATAATAATTCTGCAATTGCAACTGGGGGATGTGGAACAATTTTTAAAACAACAAATAACGGATTAGATTGGAAAATTGTAAGAAC
>CAZOAP010000033.1:0-19042 GCA_964577645.1 uncultured Ignavibacteriales bacterium | reverse complement strand
TTATACTCGTTTTCTTTATGTAATTTACACATACCCCAACAAATAAGGATAACAAATTTCTATGAAGATTGAGATCGTACATTACAGCAATGAATGGCCTGTAATGTATGAAGAAATTAAAAATCAGTTCTTTAATTCATTTGGCAGTAAAATTGCCAAAATAGAACATATAGGAAGCACTTCTGTTCCGGGGCTTGGTGCAAAACCAATAATTGATGTTCTATTGGGTGTAAATAAGCTAAAAGATGCCGAAGAAATTATTCCGAACATGGAACAGCTTGGATATGAATATGTGTTTAAATATGAAGATATTATGCCTGAGCGCAGATACTTTGTGAAAAGTGAAAATGGCCGCAGTATTCATCATATTCATTCAGTTGAAATTACAAGCGAATTCTGGGAAAGGCATATTTTATTCAGGGATTTCCTGAGAGAACATGATAACGTAAGGGATAAATACTACAAACTGAAGAAAAAGCTTTCAGGTATTGATTGGGAGAACCCAATGGATTATACTGATTCAAAAACAGATTTTATCAAAAAAATAGAAAAGGAAGCAAAAGCTTATTTTAGTAAATAAATTTTTTATACTGTTGGTACTCTTAACAGTTAATATTTCCTGCCAGCAAAAAGAAGTTAAGCTCCTTCCACCTGAAACAGGCATTTATCACACTGCATTTTCTACAACATACTCATCATCAAACAATGTATCAGAAAGTGAAGTGCCGTATTTTGAGAATCTTGCTGGCAGAAATATTGTATGGCTGAATTTTCAGAGTGACTGGTTTAACGGGATAAAATTCCCTGCGGAATCAGTAAAGAATATCTGGAAGAACGGCGCAATTCCTTCTATCAGAATGCTGCCGTGGAGCAAGTATGATAAAAATGACCAGACTTATTCATTGAGGAAAATTATTGAAGGAAAGTTTGATAAAGAGTTAAAACAGTGGGCACGGGATCTAAAGGCAACCGATATCCCTGTATTAATAGGTTTTGCGGGTGAGCCAAACGGTGACTGGTTCCCATGGAGCGGTATACAAAATGGCGGCGGCAATAAAACAGGATATGGTGATAAGAATCTTGCTGATGGTCCCGAGCTTTACCGCGATGCATACAGGTACATTATTGATATGTTCAAAGATGAAGGCGTAAACAAAGTTACATGGATCTTTCATGTTAACTCAGTAGGTGCGCCGCAGGAAGAGTGGAATAATATAAAGAATTATTACCCGGGCGATGAGTACATTGACTGGATAGGCATCAGTGCTTATGGCGCGCAGAGATGGGGCGAGAGCTACCAGAGATTTGTGGATATTATGCAGCCGGGTTATGAGCAGCTTCTTGCGCTTACACCAAATAAGCCGATAGCAATACTTGAGTTTGGTGTAGCTGATTACCTGCCGAACGTTAATAAAGCATTGTGGATACAGAGTGCTTTATATACAGTTCAGCAGCCGGAGTTCAGCCGTATTAAGGCAGTTGGCTGGTGGAACTCAACCTGGCTGAACAATGACGGAACTATGTCAGCAATTCAGATAGATTCATCACCGGAATCATTAAGGTTTTACAAAGAAGCTATAGCCCAGCCCGTATTTGTAAGCGAATACATTTTAAGTAAATAAAATTTTTAAATTATTGTCACACTGAACTTTCTTCAGGGTGAGTAACAATAATAATAGTGGATGCTGAAATAAATTCAGCATGACATGTGATAAAAAACTTTTTCTTTGTCACCCTGAACTTGTTTCAGGGTCTGTAAACAACAAATAACATGATGCTGGAACAAGTGCAGCATGAACAAATATTTCAATGAACGATAAAATAGTAATAAGTATATGCGGCGCAGCAGGAGCCGGCAAATCAACCCTTGCAAAAAAATTAGCCAGAGAGCTTGGCGATACAATGGCTTCGAGGATACCGGGTGATTATTATCTGAAATCATACAATAATGAGCCCTATGAAGAATACATGAACACACCGTTTAAGTATGACTGGGATATGATAAAGACAGTTATTGATACCCCGATAGGGCTCCAGGCTGAGAGTCCGAATTTTGATTTCAACAAGCTTTTAAGAATGGATAAAACGGGCGGCAAGCCGTTCACTGTACGCAGGTATATGATAATCGATACAATGCTACCCTACCCCAAGAGCAATTATATTTTCCGGGTATCAGCGCCTGAGGACCTTAGGTTAAAGAATATAAAAGAGCGCGATAAAGCGCAGAAGACAAATTCAGAGCGCAACTGGAAAAAAATGGAAGCCACCGCAAAGGAGCTTGATTCAAAAAAGTACAGGTTCAACCTGGTACTCAGCGCATTCAATGATGTTGATATTAACGTAGGGAAAATTGTTGATTATTTGAAATAAGGGATTGTATTACTATGATTTTCTTCTAATAGGATTTTTTATTAAAATTCTCTTTTTCATCATTCCATAATTCAATCAGATCTGCTGCAGCAGTTTTTGCTCCTTCAACACCAATTCCATGGGTAGTTAAACCAAGTTGTGGAATATGTGCATAAAAATAATTATCCGGTAATGAGCCATCCCTTATTTTTTCGAAGATAATTATTTGTTCCAATCGAAAATTTTTTTTCATTAAAATTAAATCCGCATTCAAAAATTCGTTAATCCGAAATCAATTTTAAACCTGTAATACACCCGGATTAAATTTAGGCATGTTTGGATTGTTGTTTACGGAATCTAAACATGCAGTTATAACTTTGCGAGTATCTGCGGGATCAATAAGTCCATCAACCCAAAGCTGCGAAGCAGCATATAACGGATCAGTATGTGCTTCGTAGTGATCCTTTATCTCCTTCAGCATTGCATCCTGTTCTTCCTGTGTAAGCTCAGTTTTCCCCTGCTTCTTTAGCTGTCCAACTTTAATATTAAGCAATACACTCGATGCCTGCGCGCCGCCCATTACAGCAATTGAGGCTGTGGGGTATGCAAAGATAAAGCGCGGGTCATATGCCTTGCCGCACATTGCATAGTTACCTGCACCGTAGCTGTTGCCAACAATAATTGTAATTTTTGGGACAACGGAATTTGCAACAGCATTCACCATCTTAGCACCATCTTTGATAATACCGCCATGCTCTGCCCTTGAGCCAACCATAAAGCCGGTTACATCCTGCAGGAATAACAAAGGAATTTTCTTCTGGTTACAGTTCATAATGAACCTTGCGCCTTTATCAGCACTATCTGAATATATTACTCCACCAACCTGCATTTCGCCTTTAGCGGTCTTTTCGATCTTTCGCTGGTTTGCTACAATACCTACTGCATAACCGTTTATTCTTGCATACGCAGTGATTATTGTTTTGCCATAGCCTGCTTTGTATTCATCTATTTCGCTGCCGTCAGTTATTCTTGCAATAAGCTCATACATATCATATGGCTTTGCGCGTTCCTGCGGCATGATGCCGTAGATTTCCTTTTCGGGGTATAGGGGATCTTTTGCTTCTATTCTGTCAAATCCGGCTTTTTCTGTATGCCCAAACTTGCTTACAAGACTGCGTATAGTTTCAAGACACTCTTGGTCGCTTTTCATTTTATAATCAGTAACACCGGAAACTTCCGTGTGAACGGTTGCGCCGCCTAATGCTTCGTTTTCTATATTTTCTCCAATTGCAGCTTTCACCAAATGAGAGCCTGCAAGGAACACACTGCCTGAACCTTCAACAATAAGAGCTTCATCGCTCATAATTGGCAGGTAAGCACCTCCTGCAACACAGGGTCCCATAATAGCAGCTATCTGCGGTATACCCATTGAGCTCATTACTGCGTTGTTGCGGAATATCCTGCCGAAGTGTTCTTTATCAGGGAAGATATCTTCCTGCAGAGGGAGAAATACACCCGCAGAATCAACCAGGTATATTATCGGCAGCCTGTTTTCAATTGCAATTTCCTGTGCTCTTAGATTCTTTTTGCATGTTATGGGAAACCACGCGCCGGCTTTTACAGTAGCATCATTTGCAACAATAACACATTCTCGTCCGTGAATTTTACCAATACCAAATATCGTTCCGCTTGATGGCGCGCCGCCGTATTCTTTATACATTCCGTATGCTGTAAAGAGACCTATTTCCATAAAGTATGAGCCTTTATCAATCAACAGCTCTACCCTTTCACGGCAATGCAGTTTTTTCTGTGAGTGCAGTTTTTCAATGGCCTTTTTGCCGCCCCCGAGAGAAATTTCTTTAGCTTCTGCATTAATTTTTCTCAGCAGGTTCTTCATATAATCTTCGCGTTCGTGGAAGCCCTGGTCCTGTGTGATATTGGATTTTATTGTGCTGATGGCGTAATGCTCCTATGACTGCATAATGCAGTCTGTAAATTTTGTGAATTTACAAAGATAAAAATATAAGTGATAAGATACTATTAATAAAAAAGGGATAAACATTGTTTATCCCTTATATACACAGACAGGAATGTCTGTGCTACTAACTAAATTTATATTTTTTAATTCCTAATTCGTAATTACTAATTCCAAATTGAATTAAGCGTACTTTGTGCTGGATTCCTGGATATATACAGGCTGATCTTTTTTGTTTATCACATTTTCTGTGATAACGCACTTGGATACATTTTCCTTGGAAGGAAGCTTATACATTATCTCGATCATTATTTCTTCAAGTATTGAGCGTAATGCACGTGCTCCGGTACCTTTTGTGATTGCTTTCTTTGTGACAGCAAGCAGTGCATCATCTTCAAACTCAAGCTCAACGCCTTCCATCCTGAAGAGTTTTTTGTACTGTTTTACAATTGCATTCTTAGGCTCGGTTAATATTGAAAGAAGTGCATCTTCGTTGAGTGAATTGAGTACCGCAGTTATAGGCAGCCTGCCAATAAATTCCGGAATAAGGCCGAACCTTATCATGTCATCAGGTTCAACCTGGCTCATTAACTCATCGTATTCCTTAGATTTCTTGCTGATAATTTCAGTGCCGAAACCGATTGAGGTCTGTGACACCCTTTGCTGGATAACTTTTTCAAGTCCGTCAAATGCGCCGCCGCATATGAAAAGAATATTCTTTGTATTAATGCTTATAAGCGGCTGCTCCGGATGTTTCCTTCCGCCTTTAGGAGGAACGTTGGCAGTAGTACCTTCAATGATCTTTAACAATGCCTGCTGTACACCCTCACCGGATACATCGCGGGTAATTGAGGTGCTGTCAGATTTGCGTGATATCTTATCTATTTCATCTACATATACAATACCGCGCTCAGCTTTTTTAACATCATAGTTTGCAGATTGCAGCAGGTGAACAAGAATGGTTTCAACATCATCACCTACATAACCTGCTTCTGTGAGTGTGGTTGCATCTGCAATAGCAAACGGAACGTCAAGTAATTTTGCAAGAGTCTGCGCAAGGAAGGTTTTTCCGCTACCTGTCGGACCTATCAGCATGATATTGCTTTTTTCTATTTCAACATCATCAACGTAGCTGAACTCATTGGAATCAATTCTTTTGTAATGATTATAAACAGCAACTGAAAGAACTTTTTTAGCGGAATCCTGTCCAATAACATACTGGTCCAAAAACTTCTTAATTCCCTCAGGGGTTAATTCATGCCTTTGAGGCATATTTTTATTCAAACTTGCAGCTGTGCTTTGCTTTATTATAGTCATAGCATTGGTAACGCACATATCGCAAATGTATACCTTTTTGCCAACATAGTTGGAGGGTCCCGCTATCATGCTTGTTACTTTATTTGCACTTCTGCCGCAAAACGAACAAACCGGTGAATTAATGTTTTTGATGTTGGTTTTATTGGACATATATTAGATTTGTAATTTTAGGTCCTATAATTTAGTATATAATTTGATTGCATTGAAAATTAGTACTGAGGAGGAGACTCGCTCCGAAGGAGCCCCTTCGGGGAACTCTTAAGCCTTGCGGCATCCCGCCCTGCGGGACGTGTATTTCCTGAATCCCTCTATAGTGAAACTGGTACTGGAGAGGAGACTCGCTCCGAAGGAGCCCCTTCGGGGAACTCCTAAACCTTATACGGTGTCCCGCCCTGCGGGACGTGTATTTCCTGAATCCCTGTATAGTGAAACTGGTACTGGAGAGGAGACTCGAACTCCTAAGCCTTACGGCACATGCTCCTAAGGCATGCGTGTATACCAATTCCACCACTCCAGCTTTTAATAAAAGAACCTATCAAACTTAAACAAATAAGTTATAAAAATCAAGAACCCTATAAAAATAATGCAGTTACGCCAAATACCTAAAGAATGAGTTTATATGGTGACTTACACAGCAGGGACTCCGAATATTTAATGCTTAAAAATAGATAATGGTTGCATTTACTGCAATACAGTATATGTGCTATATTTAACTCATTATAAATCAGTCGGCGCGACTGGACTTGAACCAGCGACCCCCACTACCCCAAAGTGGTGCGCTACCGGGCTGCGCTACGCGCCGAGTGTTACATTACAAATTTAATTATTTAATAATAACAAAAAAAGCCATGAAAGATGGATAGAAAATTAAGGATAATTTGGAGTGCATTGACTATGTCAATGCATGCATCAATGCAGTTGATGCAATCCAAAAAAAACGATTTTTGAATTTTATTGTGAAGTTCAGATATAAATAATCTCTGTTGTTACATAACAATATATTTGTAATACGCTTCGATAGGCTCTGGGTGAAGTGGTACATTACCACAAACAAAAAAGCCCGGAAAATTTTCCGGGCTATTAATGAGATCCTTCGCTTCGCTCAGGATTAGAAAACTAATCTTCTAATTGATTATATAATTCTTCTAAAAATTTTCTGAGTTCTTTTAGATCTTCGACCATCTTATCACTTTCCTTTTCTCCTTCTTCCATAACGGCAGTTTCAGTTGAACCCTGGTGGCTATCAAAAAGGCTAAGCTCACCGGCTTTTTGTTTCTGAACTTCAACTACATTCATATCTGTTTTTTCAGCACCGTCATCGCCAACATTATAATTCTTTAATATTTTCTTTGCACCTTCTATGGTATATTTTTCTTCCTTCAATAATTTCTTAATAAGCAGGATCATCTTGATATCCTTGTTTGTATAGATCCTGTTACCTGAAGAATTTTTTGCCGGATTAAGCTGTTCAAACTCAGTCTCCCAATACCTCAATACATAGTGCTCCAGGTCACATATCCTGCTCACCTCGCTGATGGAATAATACAGCTTTTTCATTGAAAAATTTTTCATAGCCATAAATTTAATTCTTATGATTTAATTCAAAAATACTTATTTTTGTGGTACTTTTCAATAACCAAGTGTTAAAATACTTTATTTATTCAGTTTAGTCAATAGCAAATGTTAGCAGTTATGTCAAAATTAGCAGATAAAGGGAAAAAATGGACGAGATAAGAGTCAGATTTGCACCATCACCTACGGGATTTCTTCACGTTGGGGGAGCCAGAACAGCAATATTCAACTGGCTTTATGCCAGGAACAAAAAGGGCAAATTTTTGCTCAGAATTGAAGATACTGACCCCGAAAGAAGTAAAAGTGAGCTCTCCGAACAGATATTAAGGAGTATGGAGTGGCTTGGTATGACTTCTGATGAGCCTATAGTCTACCAGGCGCTTAATATTGAGCGTCACAGGCAGGCTGCAATGGAACTGATGGAGAGCGGCAAAGCATACTATGCCTTTGAGACTGCGGCTGAACTTGATGAACAGAGAAAGATATCCCAAACAAACAAGGTTCCGTTTAAATATAACCGCGCGTCATTAGAACTGTCTGAAGAAACCATTAAGCAATATTTAAATGAAGGAAGACCATATGCCATCAGGTTTAAAGTACCGGAAGGTGTTACAGAATTTGAAGATATAGTCCACGGGAAAACAACATTCAACAATTCTGAAATTGATGACTTTGTTCTTCTCCGCTCAGATGGTTCACCAATGTATCAACTGGCTGTAGTTGTTGATGATCATGATATGAAAATCTCTCATGTTATCCGCGGTGATGATCATCTTTCAAACACTCCAAAACAAATATTGCTTTATAATGCTTTTGGCTGGGAGGTCCCTGAATTTGCACATTTACCGATGATACTTGATGAGAGTAAAAAGAAGCTTTCCAAGAGAAGGAATCCGGTAAGTGTTGAAGAATATAAAGAAAAGGGATATTTACCTGATGCATTGTTTAATTTTTTAACATTGCTCGGGTTTGCTCCTGAAAATAATCTTGAGATCGTATCAAAAGAAGAGCTGATAAATATTTTTACATTTGAGAGGGTTAATAAAAGCTCGGCAGTATTTGATATGAAAAAGCTGAACTGGATAAATTCTGAATACATAAAATCCTCAGATGATGATACTGTTGTAAACATTCTGATGGATAGGATTAAAAATGATGACCTGTTGAAAAATAGTTCTGTGAACTTTGAATATGTAAAGAGTGTTTTTAACCTAATGAAGGAAAGAGTTTATACAGTTTCTGATTTTACAGAGTTTGGCAAGTATTTCTTTACAGAACCTGTTAAATATGATGAAAAAGGCCTGGGTAAACACTGGAATCCGGCTATAAAACCAACATTTATAAGATTTTCAGATGACCTTAATTCAATTGAGAAATGGAAAGCCTCAATAATAGAGGAAAAATTGAGGAATTTTGCGGAAACCAATGGAATTAAGGCAGCAGAGCTTATACATATTTTAAGATTATCAGTTACAGGTATTTCAGTCAGCCCGGGAATATTCGAAGTATTGGAGTTAATTGGCAAAAAATCAGTATTAAACAGGATAAATAACTTTTTGGTTAAAAACTAAAAATTATATTGTTTTTTTGCAATGAGATAGTTACTTTTGAACAAATCAAAAAGCGTTAACATTTAATTAACAAAACCTCTCCCCGAAAAGGAGATTATTGGAGGTAATAACTACATGAAATATCTTAAACTTTTTGTTTTAGCAGTTGCTTTTCTTTTTGCTGCTAATACATATTCACAGTGGACCTACTGCGCAGGATCAATAAATATGTCCGGCCTGGGTTCATTCCCATTCATTTCAGTTGTTGATGCTAACAACGTTTGGGTTGCAGGCGGTACAGGCGGCGCTCCCAAAGTTTACAGAACCACAAACGGCGGTGCAAACTTTGTTAACGTTACCGGTTCATTAACAGGTCCTGAATTTTTTGCTGTTTGGGCTATTGATGCCAACACATGTTTAGTTGGTGATGGCGGTGCTGTTGGCGGTGCAGGCGGAAATGCAAAGATCTGGAGAACCAGTGATGCAGGTGTTACATGGACAACAGTTTTGACAACAGGCGGAACAGTTGGATTCTTTAACGGTATTGCAGGTGTAAATTCAAACCGTCAGTTTGCTTATACACAGAGCGATGCTCCGACAGGAACAAACCAGTTAGTTGCTACCACTACAAATGGCGGTCTTAACTGGACAGTTGGTTCAACAGCAATCGGCGGAACAACCGGCGGTGCTGGTTCAGTTTGGTGCTCAAGCACACAGGTTATGGGTCATGGTATCAGCGGTTTCGCTAGAGTATCATTCTCATTAAACGGCGGTACTTCATTCACACAGGGAACACTTTCTGTTGCAGGTACATTTACATCAGGATTCTGTGCAAATGATAACGGCTCAATAATGCTAGGTATAACAAGTACATCATTACCAAGTATCAGCCGTTCAACAAACAGCGGTGCTTCATGGACAACAGTTGCTGCAGGTACCGGTTTAAGCGGTACAGGCGTTTGCAAATGGATCCAGGGTACAAATGCTTGTTACTTCTCAGCTGCAACAGGTTCAAATGGTATAAAAAGAAGTGTTGATGGCGGTGCTACATGGACAGCTATGACAACATCAGCTATCACAGGTTTCAATGATATGTCATTCACCTTCATAGGCGGCGTAGTTTACGGTTATGCAATTGCTGCTGATGGAAGTGTAATAAAAGTTGTTGATAATACATTAACAGGTGTTGATCCATCAAACACAACCACACCAACATCATTTGCTTTACAGCAGAACTATCCTAACCCGTTCAACCCGGCTACAGTGATAAAGTTCTCAGTTCCACAGGCAAGCAAAGTTACTTTAAAAGTTTATAACAGTGTTGGTGCAGAAGTTATGACAGTTACCGATAAAGAATATGCAACCGGTAACTACATTGAAAACGTTGATATGAGCTCATTCTCAACAGGCGTTTACTTCTACACATTAACAGCAGGTAACTTTAAAGAAACAAAGAAAATGATGTTAGTAAAATAATATTAATAATTTTCCTTTTGAAAAAGAGGAATTTATTTTATTATTTATAAAAATATTTTTAAACCCCGTCCAAAAGACGGGGTTTTTTATTTGCTTGAGAATTTTTTTTAATATTGTTAGATTTGTTGAAATGTTATTTTATAAATGAATACATTATGAAAAAAATTGCCCTTCGGCTTATAATTTTATGTTTTTTGATGAATTCCGCACTTCTTGCTCAATGGCTGACTGTTTCGCAGCTTCCTGCCTTTCAGCAGGGTGATTTCCCCAGTATTTCCGTCCCAAACTGCAGTACATTTGTCGTTGCAGGCGGTACAATTGGTAATCCTAAAGTTTTTATTTCAACAGATAACGGTACAAATATTACAGATATTACGGGTAACATATCCGGCACTGAATTATTCAGTGTTTGGGCTTTAAATAGTGATACAATATTTGCCGGTGATGGCGGTTCACCCGGAGGCAGCGGCGGTAATGCTAAAGTATACAAAACCACGAACAGGGGAATTAACTGGTCAGTAGTGCTTCAGACCGGAGGCAATTCAGGGTTTATTGGCTCGATCTTATTCCAAAGACCGCAGCAGAATTTTGGTATTATTATCAGTGATCCGCCAACAGAAAACGGACCCTACTGGATCGCAAAAACACATGATGGTGGCAATACATGGGATGTAACAACTGCACCATATTCACCAACATATGCAACACAGAACTCAGCATTTATGGTTGATAGTAACTTTTACGGATTTGGAACTCAAACACCGGGCAAAGTTTATATGACAAGAAACGCAGGCTTAAACTGGACTGCATATTCAATAGGTTTAACCTCTAATTCAATCCCATCTATATCATTCAAAAGTGATAAACTGACCGGAATAGCTTTAAGTGACCTGGCATTACCTAATATTGCAAAGACTACAAACGGCGGCATAAACTGGTTCCCAATAAACATAACAGGTACATCAGGAGAAGGAGATGTAAAATGGATTGAGGGTACTGAAATCTTCTTCTTTTCTGCAAATAAATTAAGCAGGTCCTCAAATAACGGAACCAACTGGAGCGATATGTCTTCAGGCGGCGTTACACAGTTTGAACATTTTGATGATGTAAAAACCGGGGTAAATTCCATTTGTGCATATGCACTCGCAACTAACGGAAAAATTCTGAAATATGAAGGAGAGCCTTTTGGAATTGATCCTAACAATATTGCTATACCAACTCAGTTTATTCTTGAGCAGAATTATCCAAACCCTTTTAATCCGGCAACAACAATCAGATATTCTGTTCCTTTAAAAGGAAATGTAAAACTGACATTATATGATGTAAACGGCAGAGAGATTGCTGTTATTATAAATAAATATCACTCCGCCGGGAATTATATTGAGACACTGGATATGAGCAGCTATGCATCAGGTGTTTATTTCTATGAACTGATTGCAGAAGGTGTTTCGCTTACAAGAAAACTGGCGTTGATAAAGTAAATCTTTTTCTTCTGAATATTAAGTATTTCTCAACCAATAGCATTAATTGTTAATTCACAATTGTTTAGTTATATTTGACCCTGTATTTTAAAATAAAGTAAAAATATGAATCCAATAGTTCATCTTTTTTTAGCAGGTTTTTTCTCAGTTGTACCGATGCTGATGTACCTAATCATAATATGGTGGATGGACAGGTATGAACGTGAACCATTCTGGCTTGTTGGCATGAATTTTTTCTGGGGTGCCACGGGTGCTATTATTTTCGGTATAATTGGCAGTATGATAATGGGTCTTGGTGTAACGGAGTTTATTTACCAGTTTGCCAATGATTCAGATGCCGGTACACTGAACAATCTTGCAGGTGCTGTTGTAGTAGCACCGATGGTTGAAGAATCAACTAAAGGTATATTTTTACTAATTATGGCTTTCAGCCACCACTTTGATGGTCCCGTAGACGGAGCTGTGTACGGTGGTGCTATTGGACTGGGTTTTGGTATGACAGAAAATTTCCTTTATTTCATGAGCTTCCCTCAGGATTACGTTGGTTTATTAATGCTTGTTATAATAAGGACATTGTTTTCTGCGGTACTTCACTGCTGTACACAGGCAGTCTTTGGCGCAGCTATTGGTTATGCCAAGTTCAAAGGCCTGTTTGCCAAGCTTACTATAATTCCGCTTGGTCTGGCAGTAGCAATGTTTATGCATTTTATGTGGAACCTCACAGTGAGCTTTAATTCCACTGCACTTATCGGCTTCCTGTTCATGATAATGTCAGTAATAATAATCTTCACGGTTTTCCAGTTTGGTGTATACCATGAAGGAAAGATCATTCACAGAGAATTGACAGATGAATCAAATACGACAGGTTATATTCCAAAGGAACATCTTGCATACCTGCCGTTCACTTCAAAAAGATATAAAAAAGGATGGCTTGATGCCAAGATAAACCAGAAGGAATATGTTAAAGCGGCAGTTAAGCTTGCCATCAGGAAAAACCAGGTAAAGAACATGAAGACAAAAAGCCAGACAGTTTACATGAAGGAAGTGGATACATTGAGGAACAAAATTTACACAATGGTATTTTACAAACAGGAATCAACTCAGCCAACTAATACATAACAATAAAATATAAATCAGGTGTCAAAGCCAGTCCTTTTTTATATGGATTGGCTTTTTAATTTCAATCCATGACCATTTCAATAGTAATAGCCAACTGGAACACAAAAGAGCTCATAAAGCAATGCATTGAATCGATATTTGATACTACACCGCAAAATGAGATCAGTTATGAAGTTATTGTTATTGATAATGCTTCAACGGATGGCAGCGCAGAATATTTAAAGAGTATTTCAGGACAAATTGTTCTTTTGGAGAATAATACAAACCTGGGCTATGCAAAAGCATGCAACCAGGGAATGAGAATTGCAAAAGGCAAATATGTTCTGCTTCTTGGAAGTGATACAATAATGCAAACCGGTACTTTAAAAGAGTGTGTAATATTTCTTGATGAGAATCCAAAAGCAGGAGCTGTAGCGTGTAAATTACTCAATCCTGACGGCAGCATACAAAACAGCCTTAAACGTTTCCCAAAACTTAAAAATGCTTTTTACGCATATCTCTCTTTTGATAAGATGAACAGTGATTATGATATGGCTGAGTTTAAATATGATATTACGTGCGAAGCAGAGCAGGCAGCAGCTACTTTTTTAATGATAAGAAAAGATATCCTTGAAAAAATAAATTACTTTGATGAATCTTACAGGATATTATACAACGATGTGGATCTTTGCAGCAGGATATGGAGTTTAGGTTACAAAATATTTTTCCTGCATACTGTTTCAATAATACATTACGGCAGCCACTCAACCAAAAATGCTGATTTTAAATTAAGAAGAATTATGTATAGTGATATTTACAGGTATTACAGCAGGAATTTTGGCTTTAAGGCTAAGTTTTTATACCCTATTTTAGCAGTCAGGTTAATTCTGGTATCAACAATTAAAGCTTAAGCCAAATAATATTCACGTAATGTCATTAAGAGATAAGGTAATTAAAAATACTTTTTACCATTTTATTGCACAGGCATTTGGCTTTATTTCGCCTTTTATTCTAACCCCCTTAATTATAACATACATAGGCAAGACTGAATTCGGTATTTATGCTATCGTAATGGGTTTTATCGGCACATTTGGGCTGCTTGATTTCAGTATATCAGCATCCTTTATAAAATTCATTTCAGAGCATTACAACAAAAAACAGTTTGAAGAGCTGAATAAAACAATTAATACAGGTATGTTCTTCTATATAACATTTACACTTATAGTTTGCATAATTGTACTGATATTTTCTGAACAGATTTTAAGCCTTATAAACATACCGCCTGAACTGTTTCCACTGGCAAAATTTTCGCTTTATATAAGCCTTCTTATTTTCTTCCTGGCAACATCAACCACCATATTTGTTTCAGTACTTATTAGCATACAGAAGATGTATGTAAACAGTATTGCAGGGCTGGTAATAAATCTTTTAAATTTTATTATTACATATATAGTATTAATTGCAGGTATGGGTCTTGCGGGAATATTATATACCCAGTTGGGAGCTGTAATTGTGAGTGTTTTCTTCAATATATACCTTGCACTAAAAGAGGTCCCTGAGATCAAAATAAGATTTTCCTATATAGATAAGCTCTCATTCAAAAAAATGGGAGCTTTTGGTTTGCAAATGCAGGTATCACGCTTCTCATCTTTTTTATCAGAAAAATATGATGAATTCCTGCTAGGATCATTTTCAACACTTGGCAATGTTACATATTTTAACCTTGCCAACCGTGTTACAAGGCTTGGTAAATTTTTCCCGTTACAGCTCTTTCAGCAGGTAGCGCCTGTTGCGGCAGAACTTGAAGCAAACAATGACCAGAAGAAACTAAATGAGCTGTTTTATGAAGCAACAAAGTATTTGACGGTATTTTCAGCCCCGATTTTTTTGTATATTTTTATTTTCGGTGAACTAATTGTAAATACATGGATGGGTCCGGGTTATGATATAACGGTTTACCTTCTCAGGATTCTAGCAGCAGGTCAATTGGTAAATTTACTCATATCAGCACCTGGCAATTCCATAATACCAAATCTTGGCAAACCAAAATTTTTAATGTACGAAGGAATAATCAGTCTGGTTATAAACCTTGTGCTGAGCTATTTTTTAATTAAATATTACGGAATTGTAGGAGCTGCAATAGGCTCTACAGTTTCTACATTGGCAGCTTCTGCTTATATTTATATCACATCTGCCAGATACTTTAAAGAAAATCCTCTGCTCTTTTTTTTCAAAAGCTATTTTAAACCGGTTGTTATATCAATAACGGGATGTGCGTTGATTTATATCATTTACTTCTACTCACAGCAGCTTTTGCATTTAAACAGCGGCAGGGTTACAGGAATAATATTATTAATCGTTTCCGTTGCATTATATTCACTTTTATATATCACGGTATTATGGAAAACAAAATACCTGAATAACCGTGATAAAGATAATTTAAGCAAGCTTATTAAGCTTGTTAATCCTTTAAATAAGAAGCCTGCTGTATGAAAGTTAATTTTATAGTACCGGAAATTACAAGGACAGGCGGAATGAACATAATATTCCAGTATGCCAACAGGCTTACAGCACTCGGCCATGATGTGATCTTATATACACCTGTAATTCCGTTTAACATGCACAAGAACAGGTTAAAATGGTATTACCAGAAATACCAGGTAAAATATTCATTAAAATGGCTTACTGCAGGTAAAAACAAGTTACCGGGGAATATTTATCCGTATAATTTCAGAATTAAATTTGTGCCGGTTATGCTGAATATGTTTGTGAGAAATGCCGATGCATCTATAGCAACATCCTGGCCGACCTCATATCCGGTTTATCATTTCAGTAATGCCAAAGGAAGAAAATACTACCTGATCCAGGATTACGAAATATGGAATGCAAACGTAAAGCTGGTGGATAAGTCATACACACTGCCGTTAAAAAGGATAGTTTGCAGCAAACACATGCAAAATTTATTGATGGATAATTTCGGATCTGATTCAGAGCTTATCTATATAGGGCTTGACAGGAACCGGTTCTATAATGATAATAAAATTTATAATAACCCGCCGGTAATTTCATTTCAGGACCACTCACTGCCTAACAAGAATGTTGAAGGCGCAATATATACCTGCCAAAAATTAAAACAGGAATTTCCAAATCTGAAATTCAGAAGTTTTGGCGTTAAGAAGTATCACCAGATGCCTGATTTTATAGAATTCACTGAAAATCCGGATGACAGAACGTTGACCGGGATATATTCAACTACTGATATATTTTTATTTTCAAGCAAAAACGAGGGTTTCGGCTCTCCCCCATCGGAAGCGATGGCATGTAAATGCGCAATTGTAGCCAATAAGGTCGCAGCAGTTCCGGAGTATTCAGAGCATATGAAAACAGCAATTCATGCAGACCCGGATGATATTGACGGTCTGTATAAAGGTGCAAAATATTTAATTGAAAATCCTGAAAAGATAAAAGAAATATCCGAAGCTGCATATACTCACATCAGAGATTTCATGAACTGGGATAATAGCATCATTCATTTTGAAAACTTTATAAGCAGTTAATTAATGCTGATATCAATTATAATAGTAAATCATAATACAGGTGATATTTTAAAAGACTGCATAGGATCTTTACATAAATACGAAAACACAGGTAATATAGAAATTATCATTGTTGATAATTTTTCAAATGATAACTCGAGGAGCATCATTGATACAATTAAAAAAGAGTATCCGGGCGTTCAAAATGTTTTTACTGATTCACTAATAAGCTTTTCTGCTGCAAATAATCTGGGTATCAATATATCAAAAGGAAAGTATATCCTTATAATGAATCCTGATATAATATTTACTGAACCTGTTCTTGAAAAATTAACGGCTGATTTGGAAAATGACAGCTCTATCGGCGTGGTATCCCCTGCACTCACTGGAACCGACGGCAAGTTTCAGAGAAATTATTTCCAGAGATATCCATCGATACGGCAATTCATATATTATCATTCGATACTTTCCAAATTTTTCAACAGGTCAGCAAAAAGAATGAACACTTATCTGGAGAACCAGGATATAGATATCAAGACCGGAAAAATGTATTATACTGAACAGATACCATGTGCATTTTTCTTAACAGAGCGAGATACTCTTAACAAAGCAGGTTCACTTGATGAAAACTTTAAGCTTTTTTTTGAAGATGTGGACCTGAGTTACAGAATAGCTAAAGAGAAAAGACTTGCAGTTGATACCTCGCTGAAAATAACTCACCTGGGAGGCTCAAGTTTTAAGTCTGATGATAACTGGTGGCTTCATGGTAGATATATTGTAAGCATGATATGGTTTTTCCGGAAACATTACAGTGCCATAAGAACTTTTTTACTTACTTTTTTGGTATATTTAAATTCTTTTGTGATTTTATTTATTGAATATGTTAAGAAAATAATCGGGAAAAGTGATATATACAGAATAAATAAGCATAAAAATCTATTGAAATTGCTGAAAAATGAGTAATATCTCAAAATACATAAAATATGCTGTATTGATCATATCAGGCGCTGTATTATCATATTTTAACAGGAATATTCACGTAGATGATGCACTTATATATTACAGGTACATTGAAAATTTTATTTCAGGAAATGGATTGGTTTATAACATTGGCGAAAGATTTAACGGGCTGACTTCTCCGCTTTATATTTACTTATCGATATTAATATCATCGTTGACAGGCGAAGTTGAAGTTACACAGGTAGTCTTAAATGCTTTATTTATGATATTATCTTCCCTTCTGATTTACCGGATATTTAATGAGCAAAACTTACAATCCACAGGTTTTATATCAGCTTTAATATATATCACTTCCAAATATTTCTATACAGTATTTGGCCTGGAAACTAATTTGTTTGTTTTAATCAGCTTAATATGCATTTATTTATATGTTAAACAGAACATTTTTCTGCTTTCCGTTTTTTCAGGTTTACTTTTAACAGTACGTGGTGAAGGATTATTTCTTATCATAATATTGTTTGTACTTTTATATAAGAAAAACAGGGATCTATTGAGTTATAAATATTTGTTCCCTCTTATATTGTTTCCGGTTATAAGCATCATTTTCAGTTATTATTATTATGGTGAGCTGCTGCCTCATACATTAAGCGTTAAAGTTGGCCAGGGCTCATCGGGTTTGTGGGGTAAATATTCTTATCTCTTTGGAAGTACTTATTTATTTGGCATGTTCAATAACCAGGCATTCTATATACTGTTTATATTCTCAGCAGCAGTTATTGGACTTATCAAAAATTACAAAAATAATATAGTTGTAATTCTGCTGCTGTATACGGCATTGCTGACAATATTTTATTTAGCATTGAATATTCCAAGCTATCACTGGTATTATTCGATCCATTTTTTAACCCTTTTTGTATTATGCGGTTTTGGAGTCAGTGAAATTATTACTTTTGTAAATACAAGGTTCACCAAGAGGTATGTTAGTATTGCAATAATATGTATTATTTTGATTTACCCGGTGTTAACACAGCTTGAAATTGCCAGGTTAATGCAGAATGAAAAGCCGCACACGCAGTACATGTTAATTGGCAGGTGGTTAAGAGATAATACTGATAACAGTACCGTCATAGCTGCTGTTGAAATAGGGCATATAGGGTGGTATTCAAAAAAAAATATTGTAGATATATTAGGTTTAACAAATCCGTATAATGCTGAATTTGTTTCAACAGGGCAATTTTCAAAATGGTATGATTTTTATAAACCTGATTATATTATCTCGCATGAACCGCACTGGCCGCAGGAAGAGATCATTCCCGTTTTATTAAACAGGGGTGAGTATGTAAAAATAACAATTCCCGGTGTTAAAGATTATAATATCTTAAAATCAGCAAAATTAAATTGATAAGTATAGTAATACCAAATTTCAACGGACTGGAACATTTAAAGACATGTTATGACTCTTTGAAGAAGCAGACCGTACAGGATTTTACGGTAATTCTGTGTGATAACGGCTCAAAAGATGATTCTGTAATTTTTACGAAAGAACAGTTTCCTGGCTCTGCAGTTATTGAAATAGGTTATAACTCAGGCTTTGCAAAAGCTGTAAATGATGGTATAAAATACTCGATCAATAATTTCAGTAATAATTATATTTTCCTTCTGAATAACGATATTGAATTATCACCGGATTTTCTTGAAATAGCACTAAATACCTTCAAAAATGAGCCA
>CAZOAP010000032.1:10251-19106 GCA_964577645.1 uncultured Ignavibacteriales bacterium | reverse complement strand
TCCTGCTGAAAAAGGATAAATATTTCAAGGAAAAGATAAAAATAAAGCTTCATTTGTATGAGGTACTGTTGCTGAAAGAAAAGAAAGAAGAATATTACAGGATACTAAAGGATATTTTCATCAATGAAATGAATTTGCTTTCAAGGAGCGATCTTTACAGCCTGCATAATATCCTGCAAAGCTTTTGTGTATACCAGTCCTTTAATGTATCCCAGGGCTACCTGAAGGAAAGATTTGAGCTCTACAGGATATGCCTGAATGAAAAGCTTTATTCCGCAACCGAACATATTTATTTTGATGACCTTATGTTCGGGAATATTGTAAATACCGGTGCATCTGTTAAAGATTTTATATGGACTGAACGGTTTATAGAAGAATATAAAGGCATGATATCACCTGATAATTCAGATGTAGTTGTAAATTATTCATACGCCAGGCTCTCTTTTGCCAAAGGAGATTTTGAAAAATCTTTGTGGTATTTAAACAATATAAAAAGCATTAAACATATCCAGTATAAAATACCTGTCAGGGATCTTACCCTGATCTGTTATTATGAGCTGAATCTGCTCAGCCAGTCAGCTTACCAGATCGATTCATACAGGCACTTTTTAACAAATAATAAGGGCTATCTTTCAGATGACAGGTTTATAAGAATTATGAATTTCCTGAAGTTCTATACAAAGCTTGTTAAGAATAAGGAAAAAGGGAACTTAAAGGAACTTATGAAACTAAAAGAAGAGCTGGATAAATTAAGCAACATTACCGAAAAAAGATGGCTCACAGAAAAATTAAAGGAGTTAGTTTAAATTGAATAAAAGCAGTTTAATAGAGGCTTTCAGAACATTTTCTCCGAAAGAAATAAAGGAATTTTCAGAATTTGTTTCATCACCATTCTTTAATAAAAATGTTAATGTTGTAAAGCTTTTTGAGCTTATCAGGAAAAATTACCCTGAGTTTGACCCGTTTAAAATTGAAAAGGAAAAAATATTCACAAAGCTTTTCCCCGGCAAACCTTATAAGGATAGCACTTTAAGGCTATTGATGTATTATTTATATGAACTGGTGGAAAAATTCATGGCATACAACAGGTTTAGCAATGACAGGTTCTATCATAAAGAAGTGCTCCTGGCTGAATTGTTTGACCGCAAGCTTTTTAAGGATTATGAAAAGATAATTGAAGAAGCTAACGAAGAGCTGGATAATCTTATTGTAAGGGATGCATATTACTTCAGGAACAGGTATGAGTTTGCTGAACATAAATTAAGCTACCTTGCTGAAATATATATGGGGAAATATGAAAAATACCTGACAAAGGAGAATATCCAGCTGTTTTCAGATAATATCACATACTTTTATCTTATAAGTGTACTTAAATATTATGCTATAACGCTTAACACAATGTACCTTTATAATGTAAAGGTTGATACAAGTATTTTTGAAAATATCCTTAATAACTTTAAGATCGAACAGTTCAGGGATGTTCCGATGGTGACAATTTATTACAGGGTTATACTCCTGTTCTTAAGACCTGAAGATACAGAAAATTATTACAGCCTTAAAGAACTTATAATAAAAAATGAAGCTATTATTGGCAGTTCATTAGGTGATC
Organism: uncultured Ignavibacteriales bacterium; assembly: GCA_964577645.1. GTDB lineage: Bacteria > Bacteroidota > Ignavibacteria > Tepidaquicellales > OLB5 > OLB5. The sequence continues at coordinate 17,497 of CAZOAP010000032.1, read as the reverse complement.
TTTACATAAATCTTGAAAATTACTGCGCTCGCTGCATCAGGAAGGGAGATCAGAAATTCCTGCCTGAATCATTTGACATATATGAGCTGGAGCTGAAGAAAAAAACCTACCTGCAGCACGGCAATATGCCTAATTCGTTTTTTTCCAGCTTTGTAGTAACAGCAGCAAAGCTTAAAAGATTTGATTGGCTGAGAAAATTCATTAATGATTATAAAGATGAGCTGAATGAGAATTCAAGGGAAGCATATTATTTTTACTGTATGAGCTTTCTTGAAAACGAAGAAGGAAATTTTGAAAAAGCACTGGAATATCTTGCAAAGAGCAAACCGGAGGAAGTGTATCTTAAAATGGACCTTCGGATACTGCAGTGCAGGATTTATTACAGCTTAGCATGGAATATACCTCTGCAGTCACTGCTTGACACATTTAAAAAAACCGTACAGAATAACAAGTACATAACTGATATGAGAAAAGAGCAGTACTTCAAGTTCATAAAATATACCAACCAGATGAATAATATCCGGTTTAAAGAAGATAAAGCCGCAGCCGATATAATGATTGATGAGCTTAAGAGAGATGATTTTTTTGCATACAAGCTATGGGTTGTGGATGAAGCTGAAAAGCTTGTAAATTAAATTTTAAGGTACTCAGGTTTTTTTAAATTATTCAGGGGGCTAAGCGTTCTATCTTCCAGCCTGATTTAACCGCTTTATAACTTACTCTATCATGCAGCCTGTTTGGCCTGCCCTGCCAGAATTCAAATGATTCAGGTACCAGCCTGTAACCGCCCCAAACATCGGGAAGCGGTACATGATTTTTGAACTTAACCATATATTTAAGGAATTCCTTAACGATCGCAGAACGGCTTTCTATCACAGTACTCTGCTTTGAAGCCCATGCGCCGACCCTGCTTTTATACGGCCTGGTGTTAAAGTAATCTTCACTTTCTTTTTGTGATACTTTTGTAATTTTACCTTCAATCCTGACCTGCCGCTCAAGCTTATCCCAGTAAAATAACAGGCAGCCGTAAGGATTCTCTTCGATATCCCTGCCTTTTTTACTTTTGTAATTGGTAAAGAATACAAATGAATTATCATGTATGCCTTTTAAAAGCACAACACGTGCCGAGGGCTTTCCGGTTTTTGTGGATGTAGCCAAAGTCATGGCATTGGGTTCCAAAAAACCTGAATTTATAACTTCCTGAAACCATTTATCGAACTGTTTGAAAGGATCTTTGCTGACACTGCTTACTGATAGTGTACTTTTTGAATACTGTCTTCTTAAGTTTTGGATCTCTTTTTCATCCATACATTATTTACAGCACATTATTTTTTACGGTATATTATATATGCGTTACCGGCTTTTTCAAACCCAATTTTCGGGTAGTACTCCATTGCTTCCGGAGCTGAGAGCAGTACAAGGTTTGATTCTTCGCTTATGAGCTTCTGAATTTCATTTACAAGCTCATGGCCAATACCCTGGTTTTGATATTCCTTATCAACTGCCAGGTCAGATAAATAGCAGCAATAACTGAAATCACTTAAAGCCCTTGCAATGCCTACCAGTTTTTCACCATCCCAGGCAGTAACCACAAGATTAGAATTCTCTATCATTTTTTTGATCCGGTTCAGGTCATCAACAGGTCTTTTTATTCCTGATGCCCTGAAAAGATCAGATAATTCATGTGCTTCTAATTTTGCGTTTGTTTTATAGCTTATTACCATAAATTCAGTTTAATTTGCTGAAATAAGATTTATAAACCGGTTTTCTGAAATAAAACTGCAGAAAAAGTGCCGGAAACAACAAAAAATCAATAATTTTACTGCCTGTTGTGTAGCAAATATCATCAATAATTATACTACTATCAATAGATTTTTCAATTATATGCTTATGTTTCCAATATTTTAGCGGTTTTGGTAAAAGTACACCTTCATCAATAAAATATATATCTTGTTCACTGTATTGCTGGTCTGTTATTAATGATATCCATTTTTGTTTTATCCCTAAAATATTAGTTACAATATGTACTTCATCATTTTTTTTGCAGCCATCAAACCTCACTACTTTTAAACCAACCAGGGGCGGTTTAAGTTTCATAAATAGTTTAATATCAAAAGCTTGAAATACTTTTCTGTAGTCACCGTTAACTTTTGTTCTTATTAATATACGCATTATTTGCAAAAACGGCTCTTCAATGCAATATTGAAGAGCCGTTCAAATTTAAAATGATTTAAAATTAAGCGGTAAAACCGTTTTCACCGTCAAAGGTGTAGAGGTTTTCGGTTTTTATAAAATCATAACCTTCGCTTCTGAATTTTTCAAGCTGTGCAAGTATTTTTTCATGTGTTATCGTTCCGCCTGTTGCCTGGAAACGGCATCTCCAGTGGTCAACGCAGAAAGTTTCCTTAAGTCCGCCCGGGTAAACTTTAACACCCCTGTTTGTTATAGCCGAGAGTGTTAATCCTTCAGCAGCTATGTTTTTTAATTTATTGCCAAGCTCCTCAGCGGTGCCTTCTGTCCAGTGCAGGAATACATCAACGCCGACAAGCTCTTTTTTTGCTTTTGTAATATTTGCGTAATCATAATGCGGCTGCATCTTAACTTCAAAATCATGATACTCAACAGGTTTTAATGTTGAAGGTTTCTGTCCTATCCTTGCAATCACAGCCTCGGCAAATTCTTTTGTGCCTACTTTTTCTTTGCTTACGCCATCCCTGAAAATATCATATGTATGAACTCCATCTTCAAGTGTTTTCAGCCATGCATTGTGAACCTTTGTGGCAATTTCAGCCTGGTTAATATGTGCAAGCATTAACACCGCACCAAGCAGTAACCCAGAAGGGTTTGCTGAGTTCTGTCCCGCTCTTCGGGGGGCTGAGCCGTGAATAGCTTCGAACATCGCGCATTTATCGCCAATGTTAGCTGAGCCGCAAAGTCCGACTGAGCCTGTCATCTGGGCGGTAACATCAGAAAGTATATCACCGTAGAGATTTTCCATTACAACAACATCAAATGTTTCAGGTGCTGTTGCAAGCTTTGCTGCACCTATATCAACTATCCAGCTTTCTTTTTCTATTTCAGGATATTCTTCGCCGACTTTATCAAAAATTTTATGGAACAAGCCGTCGGTGAACTTCATGATATTATCTTTCATAAAGCATGTAACTTTTTTCCTGCCGTTGGCTTTTGCATATTCAAATGCATAACGGATAATTTTTTCTGAGCCGGGTGAAGAAATAAGCTTTAAGCCCTGCATTACCTGGTCAGTCTGCCTGTACTCAATTCCTGCATAAAGATCCTCTTCATTTTCCCTCATTATTACAACATCCATTACGGGATGTTTTGTAAGTATGTATGGTGAGTATGATACGCATGGACGGACATTAGCATATAGCCCAAGGGTTTTTCTTGTTGCCACATTTAAGCTTTTAAATCCGCCGCCCTGTGGTGTGGTTATGGGTGCTTTAAGAAATACTTTAGTTCTTAGAAGTGAATCCCATGCACTGGGCTCTATACCTTCTGCAATACCTCTGCCATAAACTTTTTCACCAATTTCTATTACTTCTATATCAAGCTTTGCGCCGGCAGCCTGAATTATATCAAGTGTTGCCTGCATGATTTCGGGACCGATACCATCTCCATACGCTACTGTAATTGGAATATTTCCAGACATTTAATATCCTTTCTCGGGAGTATATTTATTATTTATATATAATTTCGGGTGTGAAGCTACAAATTTACTAATTATATGGGTAAAATTAAATGTAGATTTTCAGGTTATTAAAGCAAACTAAAACCCTGGTTTAAACATCTAAATAGAATAATATATTGTTTTTGCGTGTTTTCCCTGAGAAACCAAGTGTTTTCAATGAATAAGGCCTTAGTTGACGCAGAAACCATATATATATGAGATGTTATAGTATTTCGTTAATGACTAAATTATGATATCTAACCGTACAGATCTATAATTTAAATTAAATACTATGATATCATTTTTTAATAAATCTTTCATTCTGATTTTATTGATAAGTTTTAATTATATATATACTCATGCTCAGGTTAATTTTACCAGAATTACATCATCCGGGAATCCTACGGTTAATGATACACTGGAAAGTACAGGTGCCTGCTGGATCGATATTAATAATGATGGTTTTCTTGACCTGTTTGTTGCCAATGGTAATGTAGCCAGTCAGAATAATTTATTGTACCTGAATGACCAGAATGGCGGTTTTATAAAAATTACAACAGGAGCAGCAGTAAATGATGGCGGTACATCAATTGGAGGAACCTGGGGAGATTACAATAATGATGGTAATTTAGATCTGTTTGTTACCAACAGGAACAGTTTCGGTAATTTCCTTTATAGAGGCAGCGGTGATACAATATTCACAAAAATTACAACAGGCAGTATTGTTACAGATCAGCCAAACGGAAACAGCAGCGGATGGACAGATATTAACCGTGACGGGTTGGTTGACCTGTTTACGGTTAACTTTACGCAAAATGACCTTCTGTATATTAATAACGGAATGCCAAATTTTACATTTACAAAAATAGATACCGCAGCATTTTTACTTGATGGCGGTAATTTTTCAATTGACGGGCAGTGGGCAGACTATAACAATGACCGCTTCCCCGATTTTTTTGTTGGCAATGCCGGAACACAAAATGATTTCGTTTATAAAAATAACGGAAATCTTACATTCACCAAATCAATATTAAATGATTCCCGGGCAACACTTGGCGCAAGCTGGGGTGATTTTAACAATGATGGTTTCCTGGACCTTTTTACTTCCGGCTATCTTAACCAAAAGAGCAGGTTATATGTAAACAGCGGACCCCCGAACTATAATTTAACGCCAATAGATACGGGCATAGTATCAAATGACCCTGCAAATTCTGTAGGCAGCTGCTGGGGTGATTTTGATAATGATTGTGACCTTGATCTTTTTGTTGCCAATGACGGAACTTTGAGCGGATTCCTTTACCTGAACAGCGGAGCACCAAACTATGGTTTTGTTAAAGTAACAACGGGAACAATCGCTGGCAATACAGCAAATTCTTTTGGATGCGTATGCGGTGATTATGATAACGATGGCCAGCTGGATATTTATGTTGCAAACAGGCTGAACCAAAAGAATTTTCTATACAGGAATGAAGGAAATAATAATAACTGGATTACTATAAAATGCGTTGGTGTTAATTCAAACATGGCAGCAATAGGTACTAAGGTAAGAGTAAAAACAGTAATAAACGGCCAGCCTGCTTGGCAGATGCAGGAGGTTACACCCCAGACCGGATACAACAGCCAGAATCTCTGGCTGCACTTTGGATTAAAAAACTCACCCGTTATAGATTCAATAAAAGTAGAGTGGATAAACGGTTTGACCCACAATTTTACAAATGTTGAAGCAAATCATAATATTACAATTTCAGAAAACGGTAATATTATAGGTATAAACCAGATAACAAATGAAATACCGGCTGAATTTGAACTGTTTCAAAACTACCCTAATCCGTTCAATCCATCAACTACAATCAGCTTCAGTATTAAGAAAGCATCATATGTGAATATGGAAATATATGATATTAACGGAAGATTAATTGAAACACTGTTGAGTAAAGAGTTAAACATCGGTACATATAATATAAACTGGAATGCAGAAAATTTACCAAGCGGCATTTATTTCTGTAAATTTCAGGCAGGCAGTTATTCAGATTCAGAAAAAATGATCTTAATAAAATAATTTAAATAAATGTGTAAAATATTTTCGGTTTATATTTCTGTAAGTCTTTTAGCAGTTTGCAGTTTATTTGCACAGGGCGGCTGGCAGCAGCAATCAGGCGGAACGAATCAAACACTGCTTGGTGCGGTAATGACATCCCAAAATACATCATATGTTTGCGGGGTTAACGGTATCTTGCTGAAGACCACAAATGGCGGCAGTAACTGGGCACTGCAATCAACCGGTACAACAAGGTTTTTAAGAAGCATTGCTTATGATAACTCCGGTGCTGTTTATACAGCGGGTGAGCTTGGTATTATTTTAAAAAGTACAAACGGCGGCAGTAACTGGATGACATTGAACAGCGGAACGAATAATACATTTGTTAATATAAGTTTTTCAGATGCACAAAACGGTACAGCAGTCGGGCTTAGCGGTACTATCCAAAGAACAACGGACGGCAGCAGCAGCTGGCAAACACAAACCAGCGGTGTTAGTGTTGAGCTGACCGGAGTATATTTTGTAAACAGTACAACCGGATTTGTTTCAGGATTTGGCGGCACTATTTTAAAAACAACTAATTCCGGTAATAATTGGGTTCAGCTAACAAGCGGTGTAACAAATGAACTGAGAGCAGTTTATTTTACTGATGTTAATACAGGCATTGTTTGCGGTATCAATGGCAAAATATTACGAACAACTGATTCCGGAAGCAGCTGGAGCACTGTTACAAGCGGAACAGGTAACGGTTTATATTCAGTATTTTTCCCTAACAGCTCTACAGGGTATATTTCAGGTACTGGCGTTATTTTAAAAACCACAAACGGCGGTTTAAACTGGCAGAACCAGCCCATAAACATTCTTTCAGATCTTTACAGTATTAATTTTTTTGATACTGAAAACGGAATTGCAGTTGGACAAAACGGTGTAATTTTAAAAACCATAAGCGGCGGAATTGGCATTAAACAATTATCAACAGAAGTACCGCAGAAATTTACTTTGTACCAGAATTATCCAAATCCTTTTAATCCCGTAACTGTGATAAAATTTGACCTGCTTAAAACAAGTGATATTGATCTTTCTATTTTTGATATTACCGGAAAATTGAGAGAAAAACTGGTAAGTCAAAAGCTCTCGGCGGGAAGTTATTCCGCTGAATGGAATGGTTCAAACTACCCAAGCGGAGTATATTTTTGCAGATTAACAACAGAAAACAATATTTTTACTGTTAAACTAATATTAACAAAGTAAATTAAATTCTTGCAATGAAACCTTATTTGCTTAATATCCATCTAAATTAGTAGCTCTCCTAATTTCAATTTAATCAGCCATGAAAAGAATTTTTAATTACCAAATAATATTGGTCATTATTTCATTTTTTAGCTTTTTTAATGTATTTTCAGCTTCAAACGGAGAAAATAAGTTAACATCAATTGAGTGGCAGGCAGATATAAACTACCTGATAGACGAAATGTCAAAAGTTCACATTAACCCTTATCACACTACATCAAAGAACA
>CAZOAP010000032.1:0-10227 GCA_964577645.1 uncultured Ignavibacteriales bacterium | reverse complement strand
GGTTCGAAGAGAACTCAACAGTGTTAAAAGGAAAGCTATCTTCAATGAGCGATAATGAGATAATTGTTGAGATAGCAAAATTGACTGCTATGATAGGGGATGGGCATACGGCGCTGAACATATTCGGGTTTCATGAAAACACCACACAATCTTTTATTAAGTTCCATATCTTCCCTATGAGAGTCTATATTTTCCCCGAAGGTACATATATCACAGGTGCTGCCCCTCAATATAATAAACTGCAGGGCGGAAAGATCTTAAAAATAAATAATATGGATATCAGCGAGGTACTGGAAAGAATAAAGCCAATTGTTCCGTGTGATAATGAGTATTCCGCAAAATTTAATATACCATATTACATGGTAATTCCTGAATTTCTTAACGGTCTTGGAATTATCCCGGATATTAATTCAATGAACCTTACAATTTTAAATGCCGAAGGCAGTGAGGAAACTGTATCTGTAAATTCAATTGAAATGGGGAACATGCAGCATAATTCAGGTGCTTCAGATGATAACGGTCTGCCTTTATATATGCGCCATGATGAGAAGAATTACTGGTATGAGTACATTAATGACAGCAAAACATTATACATAAATTATAAAAGAGTACTCATAGATCCAGCAGACAGCTTAAGAAATTTTTGTAAAAGGATTGAAGAATTTGTAAAGACAAATGATATTGATAGAACAGTTATAGATATCAGGAATAACGGAGGCGGTAATAACGGAACCTGTCAGCCTTTTGTGAACATGATCAGCAATAATCCGAAAATTAATGTAAAAGGCAAACTTTTTGTAATAACAGGCAGGCAGACTTTCTCTGCCGCATCATATTTAACCACAAAATTAGAGTTTAATACCAAAGCAATATTTGCTGGTGAACCAACAGGGGCTTCGCCTAATCATTACGGTGATAACAGGCCGCTCGTTCTGCCAAACTCAAAGCTTGAAGTTAGGTTATCTTCAATTTACTGGCAGAACAGCTTTCCTTTTGATAAAAGAACATCAACTGAACCGGAAATAAAAATAGAAACCACTGCCAAAGATTATTTTGCAGGCAAAGACCCGGTTTTGGAAGCAGTAATAAATTACAAATATCCGGGAGCTCAAAACACAGGCTATGATAAGAATATTTTGGGAACATATCAATATTCACCGTTGCAGACACTGGTTATCAGCAATAACGGGAATGAACTTAATATGAAAGTTATGCAGGTGGATTTTCTTGGCAGAAATGTCAGCTTTATTTCAACAACTTTATATCCCGCAGGCAACAACACTTTTACTGCAGATATCAACGGTTTAAGTGCAGTACCGGGTAAAGATGTTTTAAAGCTGAGTTATAACGGAAAAACTATTATATTAAAAAGATTATCAGATGATTTCAAGACACCTGTACAGCTACTGGAAGAAGGTAAAAACAGGGAAGCAGTTGAAATGATAAAAGACGCCAGGGAAAAAGACCCAGCATATACCGGAGTTTCTGAAAATGCAATAAATACCATAGGATACAGTGCCATGAAAATAAAAAACTATGAAGGTGCAATTGCTGTGTTTGAACTGAACTGCGAGTTTTACCCGGGTTCATCAAATGCTTATGACAGCCTCGGCGAAGCATATATGATGGCAGGGAATTACAAGGATGCTATAGAGAACTATAAGCGTTCAGTTGAGCTGAATCCAAATAACCTTAACGGAAAAAAGATGATAGAGAATTTAACGAAATAAGGATGCACGGAAAATGAATAATTGTGGTCATTTTTTCTGAGTACTGTCAAGCATCTCTTTGCCTTTTTCATAAAGCCAGCTTCCGAGGCCAACGTTCTTAATTGCTTCCATTTGGTTTATGTAATATTCATTTTCAGTTCTGTCATAGTTCTGGCTTAACTTCAACAGATTCTCATATATCTTTATGAATTTCTGGTAGCCGGATTTCAGGTAAACAGGTATATCCTTATGTTTGCTGATATAGTTCTTAAGGCGTGCAGTTTCTGAGTATGAACCTTCAAGATCGCCTGTTTCATAGAAATTAATAAGCTTGTATACACTTGTATCCAGGTACTGCAGGTATCTTTTTCTTTTTACTTTTTTCAGGAAGTTCAGAGCAGCATCAAAATCTTTTTCATATGTTTTCAGGATACCTGTATTCAGGTTCACTTCATCTTCGCGTATATCTTCGGGCAGCTCCTTTGAGTGATCACGGATGAAATTATTGACCCATTCAAATTTATCAAGCCGTAATGCGGCAAATATAAAATTCCTGAAGTTGTTTGTCTGTGAATTCACAACGTTAAGATCCTTGAAAAGCCCTTCTGCAATAATACTGTTATTCAGATCAAATATCTCGTTGTAATAGCTGAACTCGCCTTTATTGGTTTTATCAATACAGTAATTCCTTAAATACTGGTATACCTCATTCTTGAAATCCTGTGCAAACATACCTTTATTCTTAAGGAACATATCTCTTGCAGAATAATAAAACTCAGAGCCGTCAGTTTCTTTGTAAGCCCAGTAAAGCAGGTAATATATTTCAGCGGGAATAGAAACACCGGGCAGGTTTAATTTCACAAGTGATAGAAGCTTTTCCTTATCAATACACTCCAGCAGCTCATTTGAAAGGCTGGTTGAAATATTAATATTATTTTTTTTCTGCAGCTCTGTATCCAGCAGCTGTTTATAGAGTATTATCAGGAAATGCAGAAGCCAGTACTCTCTTTGCAGCTTATAATATTTGGCAGACTCATTGTAATTATTATGTTCAGAAAAATATGCGCTTATCTTTTTATATATACTGTGGACAAGGAAATATGTATCACTTTCAATTTTCTCATTCTTAATATCAGTCCCGGCCGGTGTTATCTGCAGCCTTAGGATTTCATTCATTTTTCTTTTTGAATATTCATCAATCAGTATGTTATTCTTTAAAAGCCTGTTAGCCCCGGTATTATTTGCAACCAGGTAGCTCTCTGCAATTTTTGTAAGTTCGCTTAACCTGTTCCACAAAGCCCTTTGATTAATTTTCAGCGAATTCTGTAAACTTTTATTGATATCAAAACCCTGATCTGCGATTTTTTCAACCTTTAATTTCAATAAATTGTTTAATAAAGGTTTATGGTCCCTTTTCCTGTTAAAATATGGGGATGCTGCAAATTTTATGAAGTTTTTTTGCTCTTTTTGGCTGAAATTATAAAATATTTCAATAAATTTAGGTGATTTCATGTGGTGAGTAAGTTTTAAAACGTTTTTAGCCCATTATATTCAATAATAATCATATTTATTTAAATATTGGTGGGTAAATAACATGTATATTCTATTTGCATAAATTTTTACTTCAAAGTATTTTTATTAATCTTACCAAAATATAAACCATAATCAAAATGATGATAAAAAATTTATTCAGAAATTCTCTCTTACTTATTTTACTTTTTTCTATACCGGTCTTTTCGCAATGGACCTCGAACACTGCAGTTAATACATTAGTAAGTGATGAAACAGGTGAACAGTCAGTGCAAAAGCTTGCATTGTGTCCAGATGGCTCTACATATTACAGCTGGTTCGATAGCCGCGGAGGAAGCTATGCGGTCTATCTTCAGAAGTTCAATGTAAACGGCGTAGCACAGTTCCAGGCAGGGGGAATATTGGTAAGCAATAACCCGCAGAATTCTTCGCTGGTTGACTGGGATATGATAGCTGATAATAATAACAATGCAATTATTACATTTACTGATATCAGAAGCGGCGGTACTATAAACCCGTTCGCATATATGATAAGCCCTGCAGGCACTCAAATGTGGGGACCAAACGGCGTAACACTATCAGACTCCGTTAATTCATTTCAGCCAAATCCAAAAGTTGTGCAGACATCAGACGGAAATTATGTATTCTTCTGGAGAGTCGGCTCAGGTCCGCAGAAACTTTGTCTGCAGAAATTAAATGCAGCAGGAGTAAAACAGTGGGGTTCTTCACCTGTTTACTGGACAAGCGGTACAAATGAAAATTATGACTGGCCTGCTATGGTACCATCAGATAACGGAAGTGTAATAGTTATGTTTTCAGGTTATACCGGGTCTTTTATCAGTCCTTCAAATTATAAAATTTACAGCCAGAAAATTTCTTCAACAGGTGCCAGGGTATGGAACGCCACACAGGATACAGTCTATTCATTGGGCAGGGTATCAGGGTTTTATACACCAAGGCTTTTTTCAGATGGTAATAACGGTGCAGTTTACTGCTGGCATGATGACAGAAATTCAGTAAATTTAACAACTGGCTACGTACAGCGTAAAAATTCAGCGGGAGCGATTCAATTTCCTGTAAACGGTTCAGCAGTTTCAGGCAACACATCCAATAATCATTTTACACCTGTTGCAGGGTATATGCCTGCTACCGGTGAAACATTTGTTGCATGGCAGGAAGCAAACGGCGGGCAGACTCAGGTTGGATTCTATGCTCAGAAATTTTCTCCTGCTGGCGCAAGGCAGTGGGGTAATGACGGAATTGCAATTCAATCACTCGGCACTGACCAGGTAGTAGCTTATAATGTATTAACAAAAGATACAACTGCAGTTATATCTTTCAGCCAGTCAGCAGCAGGCGGAAACAATATTATTAAAGCTGCTAAATTCGGCACAAGCGGCGCATATTTATGGCCGGGTAACATATTAACAGCAAGCAGTATAACAAGCTCTAAGATAAGGCTGAATGCTGTAATTTATCCCGACGGAATGAGTGTTTTATGCTGGCAGGATAAGAGGAACGATGGCGGCGGAATATATGCGCAAAATATCAAGTTTGATGGTACCTTCGGTCCGATTGTAGGTATAATAAATGTTAATACTAATACACCGCAGAGTTTTTCATTGGAACAGAATTACCCCAACCCCTTCAATCCTGTTACTGAAATACAGTACAGTATTGTTAACAGATCGAACGTAAATATTTCTGTTTATGATGTACTTGGAAATAAAGTATCAGAAGTTGTTAACAATTTGCAGAACGCCGGTACTTACCGGGCTTCTTTTGATGCATCTGGACTTTCATCAGGTGTTTATTTTTACCGCATCAATGTGTATGGCACTGAAACCAATGACCTTGTATTCAGCTCAACCAAAAAAATGATGCTGGTAAAATAAATTATTATTGCAGGAAATTGTTTTAATATTATAATATTGGATAAATTGGGATATAGAGGAGATAAAACGAAGGCAATATAAGGTAATAAATGGTATCCTTTTATATGTTTTACCCCAAAACTACTCCTTTGGTCATATAACCCGAGGAGTTTTTTTATGGGCAGAACCCTGAAGGTCAGTTATAACGCATTACTTCTGCTATATCACACAGTTCATGCATGATAAGCTCTAACCTCATCAGGGATTCATCATTTTGCAGCAGGTCACGGTCAATATACTGAAGTGTATTGCCGTTCAATAAAATGATACCGTTAAATCCCAGCTTGATAACCTGCTCTAGCTTGAACTTTGTGTTGAAATCAAAAATTTGTTTTAATTTTTCAGGGTTGTTGGATTGCAGAATAAATTTATCATCAAATTCGTTATCATCAAGCATAACTGAGCCTGCTGCAAAATTCACAGAATTCCTTCTGCTTCTCTTAACAGCATTGAATGTAAAGCCATCTGAATTAACGCAATCAACTGTAAGTACTGTATGGGGAATAACCTTCTGTCCGTCTATTGAATCACGGATAACACTTTCAATTTTTATCTGCCTGTTCCTGTACTGCCCTTTTGCTGATGGATGAGTTTTCATACCCACTTTTTTGGAATAATCACACTCAAATGAATATTTTTCTGCAAGCTTTTTGTAATTTGAAACTACTTTTTTCTTAGCGGAGTACATGATAAAGAACAATACCAGCCATGGTACTACTAAAACCGGTATTAATACGATCAGATATTTTGCAGTCATTAGTAAACCGTTAAATTTTAATAAATTATCTTATTATTTTATACAATTAAGGATAAAATTTATTAAAAATAAATACCTAATTCCTGCTAAAAAACTCCCGTATTTTTACATGGAGTTACATTTTTACTATTTCTTTACAAAACTACTGAAGGTTCAGCTTTGGTTTCAGTAATGATGCGATAACAGATGATGCAAGTATGCCAACAATTAATATCAATGATAACTCCGTTGATATTATTTTTGCTGAATAATAATGGTTTAATATCATTTTAATACCAACAAGTATAAGTATAGCAGCCAGTCCGTAATGCAGGTAGTGGAACAATTTTACAAGTCCGGCTATTGCAAAGTAAAGGGAGCGCAAACCCAGTATTGCAAATACATTTGAGCTGTAAACAATAAAGGGATCATTTGTAACTGCAAGTATAGCCGGGATGGAATCTACAGCAAAAATAAGATCTGTAGTTTCTATCATTATCAGTACAACAAATAACGGTGTAGCTGCTTTCCCGGTGCGCTCTAAAGTAAAAAACTTTCCTTTATCATATTTATCGGTTACCCTGAAGAATTTTTTGAATAATTTCAGCACGGGATTCTTTTCAGGGTGTATTTCCTTATCTTTCTGTGTTACAAGTTTTATACCTGTAAAAATAAGGAATGCCCCGAAAACATAGATTATCCATGCAAATTGGTTTATAAGTGCAACTCCGGCAAAGATAAATATTACACGCATTACAAGTGCACCCAGTATTCCCCAGAAAAGTACTTTATGCTGATACTTTGCAGGTACCTTAAAGAAAGAAAATATTAATACGAAAACAAAAATATTATCTATACTTAAGGATTTTTCAATAACATATCCGGTTAAGAATTGTAAAGCGGAATCTGCCTTTGTATAGCCTTCAGGCGGTAAATAAAAATAATATAAGCCAAGGTTAAATGATAAAGCAAGAATTATCCAGATACCGCTCCATACCAGTGCTTCTTTGATTTTTATTTCATGAGCTTTCCTGTTAAATACACCAAGATCCAGAGCAAGCATTAACAAAACAAAAACATTGAAAAATATCCAGTATATTGATCTTTCTTCCAAGTATTCCTTATAGATTATTAAAAGTATTAAATTAAGTAACTATAAGAGTTGTTATATAAGTTTCTGAAAAAACAGTTGACTTTAGTAAATTAACGTAAATTACTGATATTACAATATATGATTTATAAAAATCATTAATTTACAACACCGGAATTTACTATTTTTTCAATGCTTCTTTATATGCCTTCAATGTACGTTCCCTTGCAAATTTATGATCAACTATGGGCTGAGTGTAACCGAAATTTTCAAATTCCGGTACCCATTTTTTTACATACTTTAATTCCGGATCAAATTTTTCCTGCTGGGTCAATGGATTAAATATCCTGAAATAAGGTGCAGCATCACAGCCTGTGCCTGCAGCCCATTGCCAGTTGCCGGCATTGGATGATAGCTCGTAATCCAGAAGTTTATCTGCAAAATATCTTTCACCCCAACGCCAGTCAATAAGAAGGTCTTTTGTTAAAAAGCTTGCAGTTATCATTCTGACCCTGTTATGCATAAAGCCGGTTGCATTAAGTTCTCTCATACCTGCATCAACTATAGGGTAACCAGTATTACCGCTGCACCATGCCTCAAATTCAGCCTCATTATTCCGCCATTTGATATTATCATACTCAGGCCTGAATGATGCAGTGGCTGAATGCGGAAAGTGATATAATATCATCATAAAGAACTCCCGCCAGATAAGCTCACTCAGCCAGGCTTCATTAAGCTTAGCTGCTTCTTTAACCAGCTCTCTTATGCTTATTGTGCCGAACCGTAAATGAACGCTGAGTTTTGAAGTTCCTTCGACTGAGGGAATATCCCTGGTATTCTCATAGTTCTTTATTATATCTTTTCTTAAACGGCCTGCAGGGAAAGTAAGTCCGGTATTCTTAAATCCAATTTGCCCGAGTGAAGGAAACTCAAAGCTTACTTTACAGAAGTTACCCGAAAGCTCATTTATTGAAAAAACTTTTATATCTTTTATATTAAATTTTGCGCGCCAGGTTTTGCTGTATGGAGTATATATAGTGTATGGTTTACCATCGGATTTTACTATCTCATCCTTTTCAAAAATTACCTGGTCTTTATATGTATTAAGCTTTACACCTTTTTCTTTAAGTAATGTTTTAATATTACTGTCTCTGGATATAGCATAAGGCTCATAATCGTGATTTGTGAAAACTTCGTTTATATCATATTCACTCATCAGTTTTTTCCATATTTCAACAGGATTTCCGATCAGGGTTAGCAAGGAACTCCCTTTTTGTTTTAATTCAATATCAATTTCCTGTAATGCTGAATGAATAAACTCGACCCTTGCATCAGATTTACTTTCAAGCTTATCAAGTATTTCTGTATCAAAAATAAAGACTGGTAATACCGGTAAGCCGGAACTCAATGCATGATACAGCCCGTTATTATCTTCCAGCCGCAGGTCTCGCCGGAACCAGAATATATTTAACTTACTTTTCATTTGACCTTAAATATGCAATATAATCAGTAGATGGCAGCTCTGTTATATCCAGATTTCTCAGCATGGTAATTATCTGCCCGCGGTGAAATGTTGAGTGGTTCATTGCGTGCTGAATGATATCGTAAATTTTCATTGAGTATGGCTTGCCATCAAGGCTTGTAAAGGAACAATCTTCATGTAATTGCCGGTCATCCAATTCTGAGACAAATTCTTTAATTAATAAAGATGATGTTTCCAGTCTTTGCAGTGCTTCCATTGATGTTCCTTTAAAATCAGCGGAGGGCCATTTATTCAGTGATATCCCTTCCAGCCTTTTCAACCATACAGTTTCTGCATCATTTATATGCAGAACTGTTGCGGTGATAGATCTAAAGCTGCTTTTAAGTTCTTTGTACAATAATTCCTCAGGCAGCAGCCTGAGTTTTTCGATCAATCTTTTATTTGCCCAATAATTGTATGCAGTGTAATTTACAAGTAAGCTATCCATTATTTTTTAATTTTAACTGATCTATCCTTTATGAAATTTATACCGATCTTAACATTAAAATAGTGTTCTTTCACCTCCAGCCATTCGCTGTTAAAGGATGTATTGATAGGAGGTGAATAATTTAATTCAACGAAAGTTTTAAACGGGAAAAGCTTGCTGAATTCCATACCAGCCCCAAGATTCAATGAATAATTGACCTTTTTGAATTCGTCCAGAGGATAATCAAACCCATAGAGTGTTGTGGATTCATCTTCCGGTTTAACGGAATAGCCAAGAAAAAAATCAAGTTTGGGACCAATAATAAGGTAAGGTGAGATCTTATTTGAAGGCGCTTTTATTTTCAGCAATAACCCCGTAGTAATATAATTTGTTCTTTCAAATACTTTATTATCCTGAAGCGGAACACCAAATTCATTTGTTGTTGTATAAACCAAAGTGTAGCCTCTTTGTTCGAATCCCGATTCTATTACTGCACTAAAATGATTACTTCTCAAAAATTCAGCAAATAAGCTTCCATTGAATCCAACAATGTATTTTAATCCCGGTTTATAATCAAATTTCTTATATTCATGTTTTTGATTTGATAAAGTAACCCCTCCTTTGATGCCAAAACCGGAAAAGAATTGTGAATATGAAATAATTTGAAACATGAACAATACAGATAATACTGAAAGGAATTTAATTTTCATTTTATTAAATTATTATGAGGTTTAAAATTATTTTTCAGGAATAAATTGCTTTACGGCAGAAAATCTTATCGTGCCCGGATTGTACTCATAGTTTCCCTGGGGATCTTTTGTTTTATCTTTATGCCGCAGTTTTATTGATTCAACTTTATACAGAATTTCTCCGATAAATACCTTATCACCCTCTTTTAAAACAAGCTCTTCAATTAATGCAGTATTCCTGGTAATAGTAATATTTGCTGAAAGCTCACTGCCGTTACCAGATATTAAAGAAAAATACCAGTCATAATCACCTGATTTGAAGCTTTTATTCTCATAAGCCGTAAAATTTCCGTCAATTACCTCGAGTATTGATACCGGTGCAGATTTTGAAAGTACAACTGTACCCTTACTTTTAAGACTGCCGTTCTTTTCAATTGAAAATATATAATATGTACAGCCGGGGTCACTTGAAATTGTAATTTCATCTCCTTTGCTGTAGCCGCCTGTTATAGGCTTTGAGTTTTGCTGCTCTAATATAGAAATATCCGCCTTCAAAATTCCATCACTTACCCATAAAGCATCAACAATAA
>CAZOAP010000031.1:1328-19242 GCA_964577645.1 uncultured Ignavibacteriales bacterium | reverse complement strand
AACCGCTATCAAACATCAAACAGCAAATAACAATAAACAAAAACAGTATATTCAGATAATACTTTTTCAAAATTGATATTTGGTATTTGTTGTTTGGTATTTGTTTAATAGTCTTTTTTTGAGAAATAATATATTGAGTATGCCGTTAATACGAAACAGAATAATACAGAACTTATCGGGGATAGCCAGGAAACAGTGAACATACTTGTTTCAGTGTTTACTGAGCTTTTCCACATATTGATAGTTTCACCATTGATCAAAGATGTCGTAATATCCCTGAACTCGCCCGGTTTAGGCAGCAGGTAATAGAGAAAATCAAATACAAACTTGACTGTTTCATTTGTAACCAGGCTGAATATAACAGCCTCTCTGACAGACAGGAGCGGACAAAGCACAAATATCAGAAAGAAATTAACCAGTATTGCAACTACGGTGCTTTGCGTGGTTAAGCCTACTACTACAACTATACTGTACATAACTGCAAAAGCAATGGTGAACCAAATTATCGAAAGCAAAAATGTCGGGTCCCAATATCCTGATTTGAGTGAGAGTATAAGCCAGATTGAGCCCATTAGGAAAACCATGCTTAGGAATACGAACAGAACAGCTCCCAGATATTTTGATATAAGTATCATTGGTCTTGATATAGGCTTGGAGATCAGCAGATCAATGGTGCCTTTTTCAAGCATTGAAGGTATAAATGAAGCGGTTGAAATAAGCGAGAAGAATATTATCAGGTTCCATGAAATTGTTAGAAACCCTGTTTCAACCTGGTGAACAAGCATTTTGCTGTCGGTTAAGCTCATAACTCCTTCAACGGAATCCATATTTACAAGGAATATCATGATAAGTATAACAATGGCATAGAATATATAATAACCTATAAAAATTTTCTTTGCCAGTGCTTCACGAAAAGTATTTTTTATTATTGTCAGCATTATATATCCTTAATTCGTATTATCTTTTTTAATTACATTAATGAACAGCTCTTCAAGGGTACTGGTTTTCTGGTTGACGGTCTGTATGCTAATGCCTGCAGAACGCAGTATATCGATAATTCCGTTCAGCTTTGGAATTCCTGCTTCTGTGTTAACTTCTTTTTCACCAATACCGGCATTGCCGTCTATTGCAAGTACTTTCTGCTTGATTTCCATAGAGAGTGCTTCAACAGTATGAATTGCAAAGATATTCTCAGCTCTTGTCAGGTCATCTACATTACCTTCTTTTATCAGGTCACCTTTATTTAAGATTGCAACACGGTCGCATATCATTTCTACTTCTGAAAGCAGATGTGAATTCAGGAAAATTGTTTTACCGCGCGCTTTTATCTGCGCAAGTATATCACGTATCTCTTTTCTGCCAATAGGATCAACACCATCGGTAGGTTCATCCAGGAAGATGAGATCAGGATCGCTTAGCATTGATTGTGCAAGTCCAAGCTTTTGCATCATACCCTTTGAGTATTTCTTTATCTTTGTCTTGCGCCATTGGGTAAGGTTCATCATACCCAGCATTTCATCTATGCGCTTATTCATATCTGTTCCTGCCTTCATTCCTGAAAGCTGTCCGTAATAGCTTAAAACCTGTTCACCTGTTAAGTAACTTGGGAACTTGTGATTTTCAGGCAGGTAGCCTACTTTTGTTTTGGCTTTATAATTTGTAACATCAGTTCCAAAAAGCTTTGCACTTCCGCTTGTCGGAAAAGTTATGGCAAGCAGTATTTTTATGAGTGTGGTTTTTCCGGCACCGTTGGGTCCAAGCAGACCGAAGATCTCACCCTGCTCAACATTAAATGTAAACTCATTCAAAGCGTTTACTTTCTGCTTCGAAAATTTTGCAGTATATTCTTTGGATAAATTCTGGGTTTCTATTACGTGCATATATTATTTTTTTGTAAATTCCTTAAGTAAAAATTCAAATTCACCTCTTGTTACAACAGCAGGTTTTTCCCTGGATTCCCTCAAAGCTTCATTTCGTTCAGTCCTTTTATCCTTAACTTCACCCCAGAAACTCTCAGATGTCAGTATCCTAGAGCCGCATTCTCTTGCGAATGAAGATACTTCCCTGTCACTTGAGACTATTTTTAACAGTTTTGGGTTTCGGGATTTTTCTATAAGGTGTTTTATCAGTGCATCAGCATGTCCGTAATCGGGGCCGACGCCTGTTTTTGAAAACTTGACACTAACATTGCCGTCATGTTTATTCTGCCCAAAGCCGTCAAAAACCATGATACATTTTACACCCATTCCGAAATAATGGCTTTTCAGCTTTGCAATCATTGTATCAACGCATATTTCCTGTGACTGAGCCAATAGAAGCCTAAGCTCAGTTACTTTATGCATCAGGTTATACGCATCAATAATTATGGTTTCCATTTAAAACAAGAAATTTGTTAGTTTCACTATTTCATCATCCCACTATTTCACTATTTATGGCCGGTTCCTGTACATAAGCCTTGGGAATGGAATTGATTCCCTTACATGATCAAGCTTGCATAGCCAGCATACAACACGTTCAATACCCATACCGAATCCGCTGTGAGGAACACTGCCGAATCTGCGGAGATCCAGATACCACTGGAATGCATCCATAGGCAGGTTATGTTCCTTTATCCTGGAAGTTAACAGATCCAGGTCATCTTCACGCTCACTGCCGCCTACAATTTCGCCGTAACCTTCAGGTGCAAGAACATCAACACCACGAACAACTTTCGGGTTCTCAGGGTCACGCTTCATATAGAAGGCTTTTGCTTCTGATGGCCAGTTATATACCATAACGGGCCTGTCATAATCTTCGACCACTGCTTCTTCATGCGGGGCACCAAAATCTTCTCCCCACGGGAATGGTCTTATTTCTTCCTCGCCTCCATCTGCTTTTTTACGGATTAGCGGAACATTTTTTTTATTTATTATATCAACAGCTTCATCATATGTAATTCTGGGGAACGGTTTTTTAACCATTTCCAGTTTTGAAATGTCACGTTCAAGTATTGCCAGCTCTTTTTTCCTGTTTGCCAGAACGCGCTCAACTATGTATACAATAAAATCCTCAATAAGATCCATGTCATCATAGATATCATAAAATGCCATTTCAGGCTCTATCATCCAGAACTCTGTTAAATGTCTGCGTGTTTTCGATTTTTCAGCGCGGAATGTAGGACCGAAATCATAAACCTTGCCTAATGCCATTGCACCTGCTTCAGCATAAAGCTGTCCTGTCTGTGCAAGGTAAACCTTACCCAGATCAAAATAATCAGATGAGAAAAGTGTCGTAGTGCCTTCTGCCGCATTTGGCGTAAATATTGGTGAATCAAAAAGTGTAAAGCCGTTATCATACATATAGTCACGGCATGCTTTTATAATTTCTTCGCGTACTTTTAAAATAGCAGCCTGCCTTTGCGAACGTACCCATAAATGCCTGTGGTCAGCAAGGAATTCTATCCCGTGATCTTTTGGTGTTATAGGGTATGGCTCAGCTATCTGCACGATCTCAATATCTTTTACATGAAGCTCATATTCATCTTTCTTTGGATGTTTTGCAACTGTGCCTGTTACTATTAATGATGATTCCTGGGTAAGCTTTTTGAAGTCTTCCCAAACTTTTTCTGATACTTCTTTTTGTGATACAACACCCTGTATGATACCGGAACCATCCCTGAACTGCGGGAACATCAATTTTCCGGATGTACGGATATTGTAAAGCCATCCGCGGATAATTACTTCCTGGCCTACGTAATCAGCGATTTTATCAATATAATAGCGTTTTTTCATGGTTATTCCTTAATAAATATCGGTTTTCGGTTGATAATATGGAAATTACCGAAAATTTGAGAGTGTTACAATGAATAAATAGTGAAGTGGTGGAATGGCGAAATACGGAAATTATCAAGATTTTAAAACTATTTCATTTATTATTATGAAAAGTTAAAGTATTTTAGTTACAGAGTATTTTTTAGTTTTACCTTAAACAAAAAAAATAATTATGAAAAATTTACTTGTAATAACATCATCAGTACTTTTCATATTCCTTATATCTTCATGCACTACCGTTTATATACCAACAGAAATAAATGCACCAGCATTCAATGAACCAAACCAGTTCAAAGGCGGCATTTCCATTGGAACCAGCGGGACATCATTAAATCTGGATTATTCATTTTTTAAGAATTTCGGAATGATAACTGATTTTTCAGATCTTGATAAAAAAAGTAATGAACCGAGGTTTCAGAGGCAATGGGGTGTTGGACTTGGTTATTATACTAGGGCTGCAAAAAAGGATTCCATATTTTATGAGGTATTCGGAGGCTTCTCTTCAGCCACAACAAATTCATCTTATGCTGATCAGACATTTACCAACGGACCCGGTTATGAAAATGCAGATTATTACCGGATTTTTTTACAAAACGATTTTTCATACCAGCAGGAATTCATAGATTTTATAGTTTCTATTAAATTCAGTTACTTCAATTTTACAAGATATGAATCTCATGAATTAACCAACCCTGAAAAACCAAGTGCATTTGGTGTTGAACCTGCTTTTAAAATAAGAATGGGCGGGGAATTCCTGAAGATAAAATTACAGCTGGGGTATAATTTAATAGCAAACTTAAAGGGACCTGCTTTTAATTATGACAGAGGCTTTATGCTTGTTGGGCTTGAATGCAGCTTTTAAAAAGTAAGTTAATAACTTTTTTGCCTTTTTACTTTTTGAAATCTGCGACAGCAGATTGAAATCCGGCTTTGACGGATGCCTTCTATTTTTTCACCGGTCTTCTTACTACATACTCACCGCTTATTTTATATTTGCCGTATATTACATTGTTACGGATATTTTCACCGTTATCTTTTTGCCTTGTACCAGCCCACCATGCGGTCACATATGTATCTGATTTTGATTTAACCATACCCTCAAAAATTATAACGTGGCCTTTCCATACGATCAAATCTCCTTTTTGAGCTGAGGATATATCTTTAACGCCTACTATAGGAAGAATATCAGTGAACTTATCTTTATCTACAAGGTCACGGCATAGAGCATTAACCTTTGGTGTTTTGAAACCTGATTTATATAATACATTAAGTGCAAAAATGTTGCATTTGGTTGAACCGTTCAATACGATCAGCTGATTATTCAGCCAATATAAGTAAGTGGAATCAACACTTGGTGAATACCATTCAACATTCTGTTCACTGGCTGCAATTTTCATTATCTTTGCACCGTTGGCATCACTTACGTCTGTAACTTCTTTATTACCTTCGTCTTCTTTTTTCTCTTCTGTAGTTTCAGTCTTTTCTTCTGTATCTTCCTCAGTTCTCGAGGCAGGAAAGCAGCCTGTTACATAGAGAGAAATGGATAAAAAAAGCGCGAAATATAGTAGTTTTCTGTTTTTCATAACCTATATATTTATATATACTATGCAATAATAATTTAATGATTCAATTTAAGCAACAGTTTAAATACACTGAAAACGGTATTATATTGTATTAAATACCGTGTTTTTTCGTTTTTTTTGGAAATAGACTGGTTTTGTAGTAGTAAATATCAATTTATCCTGGAATAAAAAATGAAGTAAGGGGAGTATATAGAGTTAATTAGGGTTCTCTTCCGGCATTAAACGGTTAATTGCACCCTGAAGATAAATGGCATTATCAATAGCTTTAGCGGAGAGGTCATTATTGAAATAGATATAGATCTTTTTAATATTTTTCTGCTTCGCAATAAAATTTGCCCAATCATCAAGTTCTTTATCAGAATATGCAGAAGCAAATAACTCCTTGGGGCCGTGAAAACGTACATACGAAAAATCAGCAGTAAATATTCTTAACTGCGGCCATTTACTTGAGTCACTTATTACAAAGCCAATGTTATATTTACTTAACATTTCAAATATTTCATCATTGAACCAGCTGCCATGCCTGAACTCGATACAGTAATCCGGATTAATTTTCATCTGTAAACTGTAACTCTTTACATAACAGATAAATTCTTCAAGTCTTTCTTTATTACATCCAAAATTAGGAGGCAGCTGAATAAGAACACTTCCCAGGTTTTCTTTAAGAAGCTTAATACGATTTATGAATTCGCCCAGGAATGGTTTTGAATCTTCATCAAGCCTTAACTTTTTCATCTGTGTAAAATATCGCGGCATTTTTACAGAAAAAACAAATCCGGCATGAACGCGCTCCTGCCAAAGGGAAAAAGTTGCCTCGCCGGGCATCCTGTAAAAGGAAGAATTTATTTCAACAGTATGAAATTTTGATGCAAGGTAAGGAAGTTTATCTTTATCTTTCATTTTTTCCGGGTAAAATCTTCCGTTCCAGTCCTTATACATCCATCCAGATGTTCCGATCAATATCTTCATATAGTTTAAACAATTATGAAAGGAAAAAGGATTTTAATAATATATTTAGTTAAACAAATTTTAAAAATTTTCATAAATAAAAAAGCCATCCCAAACTTCGGGATGGCTTATTTTGCTTTAATGGAGAATATATGATATTAAAGCTATGGGTACTGCAAATGTTTGATATTTTTTACGTTTGACGTTTCATATTTGACGTCTCACGTGATTATTTCTTTTCATCATCAATCACTTCAAAGTCGGCATTTTCAACCTTCTTATCATCGTTTGCCTGAGTCTGTCCATCAGCATTTGTGTTAGGATTTGCACCTTCACCGCCTGCACCCGGCGCACCGGTTGCCTGGCTGTACATCTGTGTTGATGCTTCATTCCATGCTGCATTCAGCGCTTCGGTAGCTGATTTTATTTCATCGGTATTAGTGCCTTTTGCTGCTTCTTTAAGCCTGCCAAGTGCCGCTTCAAGCTTGCCTTTCATATCAGGAGTAAGCTTTTCGCCGAATTCCTTCATCTGTTTTTCAGTCTGGAATATTAGGCTATCAGCATGGTTCTTCGCATCAACTTCTTCGCGTCTTCTCTTATCTTCGCCTTCATGCTCCTTGGCATCTTTTCTCATCTTTTCAATTTCAGCATCACTTAAACCGCTGGAGTGAGTGATCTTAATTGACTGTTCTTTTCCGGATGCCTTATCCTTTGCACTTACGTGAAGTATACCGTTTGCATCTATATCAAGAGTTACCTCGATCTGCGGTATGCCGCGGGGTGCCGGCGGAATTCCGTCTAAATGGAACCTGCCAAGTGTACGGTTATCCTGTGCCATAGGACGCTCACCCTGCAGAATGTGTATTTCCACTGAAGGCTGGTTATCAGCCGCTGTTGAGTACACTTCTGTTTTCTTTGTAGGTATGGTTGTATTGGCGTCTATCATCTTTGTCATAACTCCGCCAAGAGTTTCAATACCAAGTGAAAGAGGTGTTACATCCAAAAGCAGAACGTCTTTTACATCACCGGTGAGTACACCGCCCTGGATAGCTGCGCCGATAGCAACAACTTCATCAGGGTTTACACCCTTGTGAGGCTCTTTTTTAAAGAAGTTCTTTACTGCATCCTGAACTTTAGGTATCCTGGTTGAACCGCCGACAAGTATTACTTCGTCGATCTGGTCAACAGAGTAACCTGAATCAGCCAGCGCTTTTTTGCACGGCTCCATAGTTCTTTGTATCAGGTCATCAACAAGCTGTTCAAACTGAACGCGTGTTACTGTCATATCAATATGTTTTGGAACACCATCAATAGCTGTAATATACGGCAGCTTAACATCAGCCTGTGTCTGGCTTGAAAGGTCACATTTAACCCTTTCAGCTTCAACTTTTAATCTCTGTAATGCCATCGGGTCTTTTCTTAAATCAATTCCTTCAAGCTTTTTGAATTCATCAGCAAGATAATCCACTAAGCGCTGATCAAAATCATCACCGCCCAAGTGAGTATCACCGTTTGTAGCTTTAACCTGGAAGTTCCCTGTACCTTCGATCTCATACAGCTCAAGTATAGAGATATCAAAAGTACCGCCGCCAAGATCGTATACAGCTACTTTTTCATCTTTTTTCTTTTTATCAAGTCCGTACGCCAATGCTGCGGCAGTAGGCTCGTTAATTATTCTTTTTACTTCAAGACCTGCAATTTTACCTGCATCGGTAGTAGCCTGTCTCTGTGCATCATTAAAGTAAGCAGGTACAGTGATAACAGCTTCGGTTACTTTCTGCCCTAAATAATCTTCAGCGGTCTGTTTCATTTTCTGAAGGACCATTGCAGATATTTCCGGTGGTGAGTAAACCCTGTCACCAATTTCAACTCTTGCAGTATCATTTTCACCTTTTACAACTTTGTATGATACTTTCGAGATCTCATCTGTTACTTCATTGAATCTTCTTCCCATAAATCTCTTTATGGATGATACTGTGTTCTGCGGGTTAGTAACTGACTGCCTTTTAGCTGCCTGCCCCACAAGGCGCTCGCCGCCTTTTGTGAAAGCCACAACTGAAGGAGTGGTCCTGTGCCCTTCTGCATTAGGAATTACAACGGGGTCATTGCCTTCCATTACGGCAACTACCGAGTTGGTTGTTCCTAAATCGATTCCGATAATTTTTCCCATAGTTTGTTTATTCTTTCTTTTAATTTAGACCGGCTACTCATATATAACCGTATCATTTTTTTATTTTAAAACTTATTATTTTTATATTTATACTGATTCTTTTGCTGCTTCATCCTTTTCAGGAAAATCCATTTCTGAAGCCATTTTAAAAAGCTCTTTTGAAATTTCCAAACTCTTTAAACTGTCTTCATCCTTTCCCTGTGATCTAAATATCAATCCTTCTTCTTTTAGTATCCTAGCCGCGCAATAAATTTTTTCTGCTTCTGATTCTTTATTCTGGGAAAATACATACTTAATTCCGGCTGCGCCTAACGCTCTTAAGTTATCTAACCCGAATCCCGTTACAAGTACGCTTAAATTATTAAGCTCAATCCCGGCATCAGTATAGTTTTTCATCTCGCGCTTAAAGATTATCTTAGCCATCGCTTTTATAAAATCTTCTATCATCCGCATTATATAATCTTTTCTGAACATAGCTTCTTTCATGAGATTGCTTCGTCGCTAACGCTCCCCGCAATTATGGTTTGTTCTTTCATAAAATCAGCGCCGGGGGACCATCAACCCCGGCGCTTTTAAATTTAAGGCTAAGTAACAGCCTTATGTAACATCAATTAACCATCTAACAACTTAATAACAAGCTAACATTTACACATGAAAACAATCTGAAAAACTTACTTCTAAACTTATTTTATTTCGATCTGCTTTTCAACAACTTTAGCTTCTTCTGTTTTAGGCAGAGTTATATTTAAAACGCCTTCTTTGTATTCAGCTGAGATCCTGTCATATATCACTTCCGCGGGCAGTGTAAAGCTTCTTGAAAATGCACCATAGTTTCTTTCAACCCTGTAGTAATTTTTCTTCTCATCCTTCTGCTCAGATCTCTTTTCTCCGCTGATAGTTAAAACATCACCAACTAAATTGATCTTAATATCATTCTTATCAACACCTGGTACCTCAGCATGAACATATAAATTCTCATTATCCTCGGTAACATCAACCCTGGGTGTAAATACATTGCTGTTGAATGCTTTTAAACCCCAGTCACCTGCAAAAGGTGAATCAAAATCTTCAAAGAACTTTTTAATTTTCTTATCAATGTTTGAAAGTTCTGATGCCGGTCTGAATTTTACTAATGTCATTTTTAAAATCTCCTTTTTATATTTTTTATTATTTGTTTTGTTGTTAACATTCAGTATATATACAAGACCTGTGCCAAACTTTTTTGCGCTTTAAATCAAAATATTGATGTTTTTACTTTTTATGTTGTTGACAATTTGTCTAACAAATATGGCAATATTTACATATTTGTGAAATATTTTACATATAATACGAAAAATTGTCACTGCTTGATTTTCAATTAATTATTGATTTATTTTGTATATCATCTCTAATAATTAAACATAATTTATCATGCAAAAGGATACAGTTTACACTAAAAATGCACCTGAACCGATAGGTCCCTATTCACAGGGAATATATGTCAGCTGGGATACACATCAAATGCTCTATACTTCCGGCCAGGTTGCTATTGACCCAAAAACAGGAAATTTTATTAATGGCGGTATAAAAGAACAAACAAGGCAAGTATTAGAAAACATTAAAGCTTTACTCACTGAATCAAAAACTGATTTTAAAAAAGTGATCAAAACCACAGTTTTTATAAAAAATATGGATGATTTTGCTGCAATGAACGAGGTTTACGCTGAGTATTTTGGTGAATCCAAACCGGCACGCTCAACTGTTGAAGTTTCAAGGCTGCCGAAAGATGCATTGGTAGAAATTGAAGTAATTGCATATGTTTTCGGATAAATATTTTACTGGTTTTTCGGATTTTCTATATTGTTTTAATTAGTTAAGTTTGTAGTATAACTAACCTATTTGAAATCCTATGCATACAGATATAATTGAAGTAAAGGAAAAAACCCTTAAAGTATCAAAGATGGCTGAGACATTGATTGCCTCGGAAATAATTAAGCTTGCCGGTGAAATTAATGAAAAAATAAAGCAGGGCGAGAAAATTTATAATTTAACGATCGGT
Organism: uncultured Ignavibacteriales bacterium; assembly: GCA_964577645.1. GTDB lineage: Bacteria > Bacteroidota > Ignavibacteria > Tepidaquicellales > OLB5 > OLB5. Next base: position 8,694 of record CAZOAP010000031.1, on the reverse strand, counting down.
GATTTTGATCCGAAAGTTTTCCCGATACCCGCAGAGCTTGAAGAAGAAATAATCAATGCATATAAAGCACATGAAACAAACTACCCTCCCGCTGACGGATTACTTGAAACAAGAAAAGCAGTAGCTAATTTTCTCAAAGAAAAAGAAGGTGTAGATTACAATCCCGCAACAGAAATATTAATGTCAGCCGGCGCAAGGCCGCTTATCTATGCAGTATATCAAACCATTGTTCAGCCGGGCGATACTGTGGTATTTCCTGTACCCTCGTGGAATAATAATCATTACACGCACCTTTCTCACGCAAATAAAATTGAAATAAAGGCAACACCTGAAAATCATTTCATGCCTACTGCTGCTGACTTAAAGCCGCATTTAAAAGGTGCAGCGCTGGTTTCATTATGTTCACCGCTGAATCCGACAGGCACAACATTTTCAAGGAAAGATCTTGAGGAAATTTGCGAGCTTATAATTGAAGAGAACCACTCTAGACCTGAAGGCGAAAAGCCTTTATACCTGTTATATGACCAGATTTACTGGGTATTAACATATGGTGATACCGAACATTACAATCCCGTTTCACTTATACCGGAAATGAAAAATTATACAATTTTCATAGATGGTCTTTCAAAAGCATTTGCTGCAACCGGTGTAAGGGTTGGCTGGTCAGTTGGACCCGCACGCGTTATAGGCAAAATGAAATCAATACTTTCTCATTTGGGAGCATGGGCTCCAAAAGCTGAGCAGGTTGCTACAGCAAAATACCTGAACAGGAAAAGCGATGTGGAGAACTACCTGAAGAGATTCAAAAAGGAAGTTCATGACAGGCTGGATGGTTTTTATGATGGATTTATGGCTCTTAAAAATGAAGGCTATAAAGTTGATGCAATTGCACCTCAGGCTGCAATTTATTTAACTGTACAGTTCGATCTTCACGGAAAGAAAAAAGAGGACGGATCTATTCTTGCAAATACAAAGGATATTACAAAATACCTGCTTGAAGAAGCCCGTGTAGCAATTGTCCCCTTTTCAGCGTTTGGTGATGATGAGAACAGCACATGGTACCGCTTATCGGTTGGCACCTGCAGGCTTGATGAAGTTAAGAACGTAATTGAAAGCTTAAGAAAAGCTTTAAAAAAATTGAGTTAATTTAATATTAATTCTTTAACTCCAAAGTCACAAGATAAATTATTAATAAAAAATGGAGCCTGTTGGCTCCTTTTTTTATTTGTATTCCCTTATTACTTAACCTGAAATTACCGGACCCCAGATATTCCTGCCGGTTGAGTTACGATTCTGAGTTTTTGCTGATGCATTCATTTAATAATCTCCTTTTATTTTTATCTGTTACAAAGATATTCTTCAGGCAAAGGGTATTCAAAGAGACTTTTAAAATGAACTAATCATCGTTAATTTGCAAAAAACACAACATTTTTGCATTTAAGTGCTATTTTTAAGGTTTTTAATCATGTATTCTTAAACATTGTTTTTGCTCATAATATGCTAAACAGCCTTCAAATAAAGTGATAAACTCGAAACTGATTAATATTTTAAGGACCTTTTCCAAAGGTGAGCTCCAGGAATTTGAAAAATTCATCGGCTCACCTTACTATAATAAGGGAAGGAATTATTTACCGCTGCTAAGCCATATAAATAAATTTTACCCAAAGTTTGATGATGAATTGCTTACGCATGAATATGTCTATCAAAAGCTGTACCCTGGGAAAAAGTTTAACAAGCAGATAATCTGGAACATGACATCTTCGCTGCAGCAAATGGCGGAAGAATTCCTTATCAGCTCATCGCTGAACAAAAATAAATTCATAAAGAACAGCCTGCTTGCAGAAGAATTCCTGAACAGGAAGCTTGCGGCTTACCAGCTGAAGAAGCTTGATGAAATGGAAAAGGCATTAGAAAAACTTGGCATTAGTGATAATTACTTCAGGTATAAAAATGAGCTGGAAACAGGCAGGATGTCTTACCACTTCCTTGAAGATACACAGCATTTGCTTAGCAGCCACATAGTAAAAAAAGGCGAGTATGCAATAATGAATATGCTGAGGGAAATATCGGCTGTAATAAATGACCTGAATGCCAATGCAATAATGTTCAACGCAAAATTTGATGTTAATATTCCACGAAGGTTTGTTGAAAGCCTTGATATGGAGAGCGTGATAAATTATGCCCGGGAGAATAATTATGAATACTCTGATATCATGGAGATGATCTACTGTTCAATAATGTCTGTACTTGATTTTGATGAACCCAAATATTTCTTCAGGTTAAAGGAACTGTTTGAAAATAATTATGATAAATTCACAGATAATGAAAAGCTTTCATGGATAACAACTCTTTCAAATTATTGCAGCCTTAAAGCAAATAAAGGTGAAAAGCAGTACAGGGAGTATCTTTTTGAGATAAATAAGCTTGAGCTACAGGTGGGTTTTTCAGGAAGCGGAAAATACCCTTCAAAAATATTATTTATACAGGTGCTGAGAAATGCCCTTTCAATAAATAAAACCGACTGGGTATTTAATTATATACAGGAATATGCGCCAAAGCTGAAACCTTCATACCAGAAACCGATGCGGGCACTTGGTATGGCATATCTTTACCAGAAATTAAAAGATTACCCAAAAGTTCTTGAGAACCTGAAGGATGTTAAATTCATTGATTCCCGGGATAAGTTCTATGTTAAATCAATTTATATAAGGACATATTTTGAGCTGCGGGAATTTGAACAGCTTTTTTACCAGATAGATTCAGCAAAACATTTCATAAACGGCAGCAATTTATTAAGCAAATATACAAAGACAAATTTCCTTAGATTTCTTAATATTTTAACCAAACTTGTAAATGCGATGGAAGATAATGATGATACAGGTATTGAGCAGATAAGGCAAAAACTGAAAAGTGACCCTGAATTAACATTTGGTGACTGGTTGACTGAAAAAATTGATGAAATAAAAAAAGGAGCTTAATAGCTCCTTTTTTATATATCCTTGCAAATTCATCCGATGACTCAGAGTCATCGGATGAATACAGATTACTTCACTAATACCATTTTCTTAACTTCAGAAAACGTACTTGCTGGAGACCCGGCTTTACTGACCTGAATCTTATAAAGATATACACCACTGGAATATTTCGAAGCTCTGCCTTCGGCGGACCAATTTGCACTATAAGTACCAGCGGTCAATTCCTCATTCACAAGTGTTTCAACTTCCCGCCCGATCATATCAAATATAGTCAGCTTTACAAATCCAGACTTTGGAATTGAAAATTTTATGTTTGTTGCCGGATTGAATGGATTAGGGTAGTTTTGTGATAATGAATATCCTTCAGGGATTTCTGAGCTAATGTTTTCAATTCCAATTGTATTTCCAGTCGGATTCTGCTTATAATATATCTCAAAATTTCCATCCCTGTAATCATGCCATACAACATGTATCTTTGAACCCGATACAGTAATGTTTGGAAAATTTGAACTGCTGGTTTCATTGGTAAGCCTGAGATCTGTTCCCCAGCTTATTCCGGAGTTTGACGATACATTATAATATATCTCATAATTACCGTCACGGTTATCTTCCCATGCAACATGAATGTGCGAGCCTTCAGCAAATATTGAAGGATTCCATGAATTAGAGCTATTGTTTGTTATCCTGAAATCTGACCCCCATGTTGTACCACCGTCTGTTGAATTTTTATAATATATTTCAGGGTTTCCATCCCTGTAATCCTCCCATGCTATATGGAGCTGTGAACCCGTAGCTGAAAGCGATACATTGCTTGAAGGCTGCGCAAAATTTGTTAGCCTTGTATCTGCTTCCCATGTATTACCGTTATCTGTGGAACGTTTATAATATATCTCTGTATTAGCTCCGTTCCTTGCGTCATCCCAAACTACATATACATTTGAGCCCTCTATTTTTACAGCAGGGTTCAATGAAGCACCCGGAGAGTTTGTCAGTTTTGTATCCGGTCCCCATGTCAAACCGGCATCAGTTGATAATTTATAAAACAGCTTATAGCTCACGTCCCTGTTATCACTCCACACAACAATTACATTTTGCCCGTTTGCATCAACAGAAGGCTGTTGTGAGGTATAAACATTATCTGTCAGCCTCATATCGGGACCCCAGTTAATACCGCCGTTTGTGGAATACTTAAAATAAATTTCATCATTTCCAATACGCCTGTCAACCCATGCAACGTGCAGGTAATTACCTGAAGCAGAGATACACGGTTTTGTAGCTTCGTAGTTTGTAAGTATTAAGTTCGTATCCTGCCGCCATGAGTTTCCGCCATCAGTTGACCTTTTATAATAGATCAGATAATTTCCGATAAATGCATCGTACCATACAACATGAATATTATCTCCCTGTGCAGTAATACTCCTTTGTGTTCCGGTGGACATATAGGAATTTCCTGTATGATTTGTAAATCTTACTTCAGGCAGCCATTGCGAAAATGTGGAGATACTGCATAAGATCAAAAATAATAAAGTTAAAGTAGTTTTCATATTTTTCGTTTAATAAAATAATTACCGCCAAAACCCCGATTAAAGATGAGTTCTTCGGCTATGAGTATCTCGACCTGAGAAGCGGGAATGTTTTGGCGGAATAAATTAATAATTTGAAAAGAAGAAACATCGATAGCCGAACGGTTCAAACTTAACTTAATTTCTTTCCTGCGGCAAAGAAAATTATTCCTTTTTTTAGAAGCCATTTATGTTAATAACCTTATTTTTAACGTTTTTTTGATTATTTTACATCTCTTTTTAGAAGCATATATCAGGTAAATGGTAAATACAAAGCTTATTACGCTGCTTAAAACTTTCTCTAAGTCAGAAATACTTAGGTTCAAAGATTTTATTAACTCACCTTATTTTAATAAAAATAAAAATGTAACATCTATCGGAGAAGCTGTACTGGATTATTACCCCGAGTTTGATTCAGCCGATTTTACTGAAGAGAATATATATGCAATGGTTTTTAAAAAGGAAAAGTTTGATTATTTTAAATTCAAAAATTACACATCAGATCTTTACCAGCTGGCACTTTCTTACCTGAAATTTAAATCAGCTGAAAAAAGGGAATATGAAAATGATATTTCGCTGCTTGAGGAACTTCATGAAAGAGAGCTTGACCTGATTTATTCACAAAGAGAAGGTATAGTGACAAAACATCTTGAAAGCTCGAATATAAAAGATGAAAATTACTATTATTTAAGGCATCAGCTTGGGAAGATAAATACCCTTCATTACAAGTTTAAAAAAACAGGCTACTCATTCAACCAGATACAGAATGAGTTCGATACATTCCTTGATTATTCATTAATAGGTTTATTAAGGCTTTATTCCAAAATGCTGCATAATAAAAACCATGGAAATATCAGCTTTAATATGGAAATGTTCAACGAGCTTTGGGAATATGTTAAAGATAAGGATTTTGAAGGAAACCCATCATGTATAATATATAAACAGACTATCCTGCTGGAGCTTACCAAAGATGAAAATGAATACAGGAAGCTTTTGGAGTTAAAACAAAAATATGATAATAATATTCCCGCAGAAGATATGTATTATATACTGAACTATATGAACTCATATGCAGTATACAGGCTGAAGCTCGGGGATGAATCATATTATGGTGAGAGGTTCATGGCAATGAAAGAAATAATAGAAAGAAATTTTGTCCCATCGAATAATTTTTTATTTCCAAATTTTATTACAACATTTACTTCGGCCTGTATGGCGGGTGAATACAGCTGGGCACTGGAATTCATGAAAAAATACCAGAGGGGAATTTCACCAAAAGAAGAAAAACAAAACACACTTAATTACTGCAATGCCTTCATTGCATACAGGCAAAGGGATTTTAATAAAGCTCTTGAATATTTTTCTAAAACTAATTTTAAGCTTTACCTGATGAAAGTAATGGTTAAAAGTTACTCTATAAGGATATATTATGAACAGGATATGACGGAACAGGTAATATCATCTGTTGATACTTTCAGGCATTATCTTAAATCTGAAACGCTCATAGCGGAAGACCAGAAAACCGCTCATTATGAATTTCTTAAGCTTATTTCAGACCTTGCTGATATCAAAATAGACGGAGTAAGCAAAAAAAGATCTGAAGAAACAGCTTTGCTGAAAAAACGTATTGAAAAAATGAGCTCAAACCCGCTTGGTGCAAAGAACTGGCTGATAGAAAAAGTAAATGAATTAAATAAAAAAGGAGCTAAATAGCTCCTTTTATTTTTGCCAAGTGTTGTTATTTTATTAATACCATCTTTCTTATTTCAGTATAGTCCTTTGCTTCCAGCCTGTATAAATATACCCCGCTTGCAAATCCTGAGGCATTCCATGAAACATTATGTGTTCCTGCACTCATTTCTTCATTAACTAAAATTTCAATTTCTCTGCCCTGTGTATCATATACTGTAAGTTTAACATATGAGCTGACGGGCAGCTGAAAGTTGATGTTTGTGGCAGGATTAAAGGGATTGGGGTAATTCTGTTCGAGTGAATAAGCGCCTGGAATTTCTCCTTCATTAGATGAAACACCTGTAAACTGGTTACCTCCATTGGTTGTTTTATACATTCTCCCGAATAGTCCTGCAGTCCAGCCTGTCTGAGAGTTTATAAAATACATTGTCAGAAGGTTATAAGATCCAGCTGCAGTTTGAGACGACCAATTTTGTCCGGAGTTGGTTGTTTTATAAATAATACCGTCAGAACCGGATATCCCCTGCGCCCAGCCGGTATTTGCATCAGTAAAAAAACAGGTTGTAAAATATCCCTGAACATTTAGCTGTTCGACCCAATTAGCCCCCGAATTTGTTGATTTATACACTTTTCTGCCGCTTACTGCCCAGCCTGTCACCGGAGTAATAAAATATAAGTGTTCAATTACATCAGGAACGTCAAGTGCTGCAATCCAGTTTGCACCTCCGTTTGTTGTCCTGAAAAGTATTCCGTCATGAACACTGTTCTTTCTTCCGCAAACCCAGCCGGTAAGATTATCGGTAAATTGTATTTTGTAAGATCTTTCTATTCCGGGCACATAACCAACTAAAAACCAGTTAATGCCTCCATTAAGGGTTTTATATACAGCGTTAATAACACTGTTTGTTTCGGCTGTAACCCAGCCGGTTTGGGAATTTAAAAAAAATACTGAGCTGAGACAGGAAGACGAACCGGTGCTGTACGCTCTCCAGGAATTACCGGAATTGGTGGACCTGTATACATCACCATTGCAAGCTGTTATATAACCTGTTGCTGAATTCACAAATTTCAAATCACTGATTTCAGATGCAAATATTTCAACCAGATTCCATTGTGCGCCGCCGTTTGTGGTTTTAA
>CAZOAP010000031.1:0-1318 GCA_964577645.1 uncultured Ignavibacteriales bacterium | reverse complement strand
GACAGCAAGGGCTAAAGGACTTACAGAAAGAACTGTTGTTTTAAAACATGCATTTGATGTGCTGATGTAATACCCGGTTTGAGCATCAATGAACTGTATTGAAAGAATATATGCGGTCTCCCCGCTCTGAAGAGGAAACCAGCCGCCCTGAGAAAATACATTTGCTGTTAAAAGAAAAGCCGTTAATATTATTATATTTTTCATTTTATTCATCCTTTATTTACCAAAACTAAGCTAATAAACCCGGCATTCAAAAGAAATTTATATGAAAATGTGAACCCGTTACTCATATTATAAATAATAAATTTGCACATTTATGTTGAAAATCGTTAATAATTGATTATTTTTGCATAACAAATGTGAACTGATATCAGCCATTGGAAAATATAAAATTAACCAGAATTTTAGGCTCATTTTCAAAAGAAGAGATAAGGGATTTTGAGATATTTATTAACTCCCCTTACTTCAATAATGGAAAATATCTCGTAAAATTTTTCAGGGAAGTAAAGAAATTCTGGCCATCTTTTAAAAATAAACGGTGTACAAAAGAAATAATTTTCAGCACACTTCAGCCGGGACAGGAATACAATGATGCATACATGCGGAAATTAATTTCAAATCTTACCCGGCTTGCCGATGAATATCTTATTTATTCAGCATATTCAAATGAAACTGCTGAAAAGACGTTAGCACTTCTAAAGCAATACAGGCAGCGGGGGCTGGACCAGGAATTTGATAAAATGTTCATTAATACCGAAAAAGAATTTATTGAGATCAGTGAAAGTGACAATAAAGATAAAAGCTTTGATCTCTACCGCCTGTACGGCAACGCAGTAAATTATCATCTTGATAGAGATTACAGCGAAGTGCTTGGATACTACCAGAAGGAAGCAGATTCATTTGTAAAATACACAGTAACAAAACTGCTTGAAATGTACGGTGATATGGTGAACTCCCGTCATTTATTCCATACTGATTTTAATATGCCTTTGCTTTATGAAATAATTAAGAATGCTGAGGAAAACGGTTTTTATGATGATCTTACTTTAAAGATCTCCACTTATTCATTACTAATTGAATTAACTCAGGATGAAAAACATTATCAAAAACTTAAAGATACTTTGTATAATGAAGATATTAACCCTGGCAGGGAAACTGAACTAAATGCTTATATGACTATGATAAATTTCGGGATTCGGAAAGCACATTCAGGTGAAGAGAAATATTACCACGAGATCGGTAATTTCTATGATAAAATGCTAAAAAAAGGAGTGCTGACAGAGGACGGATACCTGCAATATTATTACTTTATTAATAT
>CAZOAP010000030.1:3210-19293 GCA_964577645.1 uncultured Ignavibacteriales bacterium | reverse complement strand
TGATACTCTTTACCCTATGAGTATTTATAATACATGCAGTATTATTTCAACCATAAAGCAGGATGTCGCGGGAATGGAATACCTGGAAAGCCAGCTTAATACCATTCCACCTGTGAACGTTACCGATGCACTGTACAGAAGCTTTGACTTTGAAAAATTTCTCAGGGATATCAAGGGGCTTGATCAGGAACACTTTGATTACATAAACCTGCAGATCAGGCTGATGAAGCTTTATAACGAACGTGATAACACAGAAAATTACAATGAGCTGAAGGCTTTCGTTTTCCTGAACATTGATAAATTTTCCAACGCTGAAAGATGGTTCCTTTCTTCAGCTGTTTTCAATTATATGCTTGCAAAATATATTAACGCAAGCAGCAACGATATATTGGCTGAGCTGGCTGAGATCAGAAAGCTTCAGCTTGAACATGTTAAGTTCAATCACGGCGGCCTGGGACCCCTGCAGGCGGGCGTTTTCAGGAATATCGTTGAGTTATTTGTCCTCCTTGGTGATATTGAATTTGCGCTGGAGGTAATCGATAAATATTCCGTCGAGCTTGAAGAAGATAAACGGAAAAGCATCTTAAGCTATTCAATGGCTATCATTGAAGAATCAAGAGGCAACAACGAGAAAGCTCTTGAGCATCTCCGTGATGTTGATTTCAGTGATTATCAGGCAAAGTTTTCCGCCAAGATGGTTTCCATAGTTGCGTTCTATAATCTGGAATATATCGAAGAAGGGCTTTCCGCAATTGATTCCCTGAAACATCTTGTGAGAGATACAGATGAATTTACAGAACCGGTTAAGCTGAACCTTGCAGCGCGGGTTGCGACAATTGAAAGATTATATAAGATAAGGGCTAATCCCGAGAAGTATTCACTTAAAGATGTAGAGGAGCTTGAACAAACAGCATTAACATTCTTTTCTGCCCGCAAGCTGTGGTACTTCAGAAAAACCGCAGAGCTTAAAAAGCTTGTCAACAGATAAAAAAAATTTATACAATGAAACAATGCTGAGATCAAAAACGATCGATATCATAAATACATTTTCACCTGAAGAATTAAAGGCGATGTCTCTATTTATTAAATCACCTTATTTTAATACCAACAAAAATCTTGTTAAGCTTTACGAAGCTTTAAGAAAAGAGCTCCCGCTTATTAAAGAAAATAAAATATCCGAGGAAGATATTTTCCGGAAAGTATTTCCGGGGAAAAAGTTTAATTACGGCATTATGAAAAACCTTACAAGTGCGCTGTTTGGACTTCTTGAAGATTTCCTTCTCTTTAATAATATAAAATATTCGGCAGAAAATAGATTCGGCAACTCACTTCGCGTTGCGCGGGAATATGATTCCCGGTTCCTCGACGGCTATTTTAATAAAAGTGTGAAAAAGCTGAAGGAAGAAATGGATTCCGGCCTGATATATTCGAATTATTACAGGGATATGGCAGAGCTTGAAGAACAGGAATACTTTTTCCACTCCAGCCGGACAGATGACATTTCACTTCAGAATGCAGTATATAATGAAGCCATTTACAGTATTGCCGATATGACAAGGAAGTTTTCACGGAGCCTGTGGAAAATGCAGATCATTGAGGGCAACGTTAATTCTAAATATAAAATAGATCTTAAAAAAATAATTGCTGATAATATTAATTTTGAAGGCATGACAGAAAGTCTTACAGAAGGTCTTGCGGGAACAGATGAAAGAACCTATGCCAATATTAAAATTAACTCTTTACTTATAAAATTACTTACAGATGGCTCTGATGTCTCACATTTCAACAGCATTATGGATATGCTGAATAAAAATATTGAGATGTATGAAAATTATGAAAGATTTTCAATACTTTCGAAAATTATTTCCTACTGTGCTGTTATGTACGAAGAAGGAAGAACTGAATTTCTTCCGAAGTCGCTTGTGATACAGAAAATGGTGCTTGAAAAAGTGCGTTTCAGGTCAGATGGACTTGGTCCGTTCAACTTCCATAATTTCATAGAAATAGCGCAGAAATTCATCCATGAAGACCAAATACCTGAAGCTGAAGCCATGGTTAAAAATAACATTAAGATACTTGAAGATGATAAACAGGATCTTGCCTCAAGACTTATAATGGCATCGGTTTATATTGAACGGGGAAAGTATGAAAAGGCAATTGAGGAAATAAAAACAATTAAACCGCGCGATACATTTGTAAAGATGCTTGTGAGGAAAATTTATATTAAAGCTTTTTATGAATTGGGCAGCTATGAACAGGGTTTTGATATGATAGCTTCATTTAATAAATTTGTACGTGAAAAAAATGAACTGGATGAATACACAAAGAACAATTACATGAATTCCCTGAGAATTTTTGAAAAGCTGTTTAAGATGAAATGCTCATCCGAAAATTATACTTTGAAGGATCTTACAGTGCTGGAAAAAGAAATTGCGGAAAATAATTATGTCAATAAAAAATGGCAGCTTTCCAAAGCAAGGGAACTAAAGAAGCTTATTAAATAACTATTTTTTTAAATGCATCAATGCCCTGTATATACATGCCATTGATCCCGTTACCTGAATTGTATTGTTGCTTACAAGCTCTTCAAGCTTATCTAAACTGACCTGTATCAGCTCAATTTCTTCCTGGGGGTTAATTATTGGTTCTGCGGTTTTTATGCAGTTATTTGCCAGCAAGAGGTACATCCTGTGTGTATCTTTTGTGGGGTAATCGTAAAATTCGCCAAAGTTTACCCAGTTATCTGAGCTTAATCCTGTTTCTTCAAGCAGTTCACGCTTTGCTGCCGCAAGCGGCTCTTCGTTGCCGCTCTCAAAAGTGCCCCCGGGTAATTCCAGTGTTATCTTATCTATAGGGTAACGGTACTCTTTTTTCAGCATTACATATTTTTCATCAATTACAGGGCAGATCATTACAACATCATTATTTTCCATGACGTAATAATCATCAACCACAAGATCATCATTTATCTTAACAGTATCTTTCCTTACCTTTAGCCATTTGGAATCTAGGACATATTCGCTTTTTATTTTTTTCCAGGACATTATTTGAAAGTTTGTTTTTTTATTTTCGGTGTCTCTGCAAACAGCTATTCCGCTTCCAGGCAGCAAAAATCATTGTCATCCTGAACGAAGTGAAGGATCCAGAGTAAAATCACTCATACCAACCTTCTGAGAGATCTTTCCATCCCGGATTCATTTCCTCAATAAGTTTTATCTTTTTATTTCTTATCCAACCTTTTATCTGTTTTTCTCTTTCAATCGCAGCGGTAATATCATCAGTTTCTTCGAAGTGAACCAGTTTGTTTACATTATATCTTTTTGTGAAACCTTGTGTTATTTTATTTTTATGCTGGTAAACTCTTGCTAACAGATTATTTGTTACTCCAGTGTAAATTGTACCATTTCTTCTGCTAGCCATTATGTAAACATAGTAGTTTTTTTTCATAATTTAATCTTCCTGGATTCTTCGTCGCTAACGCTCCTCAGAATGACAAGAGCATTGTCATCCTAAGCGAAGTGCCACGCCTTAAAACCGCAAAGCGGGAGGAAGGAAGGATCCATACTTATTAATCTCAAATGAAATACTGATTTTCAAAAACAATAGTCAGCTGGATTCTTCGTCGCTACGCTCCTCAGAATGACAAGAAGTATTAGTACTTATTTAAAGTGGTACACAGCTATTATTTTTCATTATCTCACTATTTAGTTGTCTTCGCAGAGTCTCCCGCTGGGGACTCTGCGGGAAGATGTTTTAAGCTACCACCCCAGCCCAGCCTTCGGCTGGTCTTTCCCTTCCTTAAGAAAGGAGGGGAGCTGATTTTCTTTTAAGAAAGGGAGGAACAAAAGCTTTTATCTTTACTCAACCAGCTTTTTATATCTTACCCTCTTTGGTTCAACATCACCAAGACGTTTTTTCTTGTTCTCTTCGTAATCTGTATAACCGCCCTCAAAGTAATAAACCTCAGAATCACCTTCGAACGCCAGTATATGGGTAGCAACTCTATCCAAAAACCACCTGTCATGCGATATTATCACAGCACATCCTGCAAAATCTTCCAGCGCTTCTTCCAGCGCTCTGAGTGTATTAACATCAATATCGTTTGTCGGCTCATCAAGCAGCAGAACATTTGCCTGAGATTTAAGCGTTAATGCCAAATGCAGCCTGTTACGCTCACCGCCTGAGAGCACACCGACTTTTTTGCTCTGGTCCGTTCCGCTGAAGTTGAAGCGCGAAACATATGCGCGGCTGTTGAACTGCTTGCCTCCAAGCTCAATGAATTCTGCTCCTTCGGATATTGCTTCCCATACAGTCTTATTGGGATCTATTTCAGCATGCGCCTGGTCAACATATCCAACCTGCACCGTTTCACCTATTTCAAAATTACCGGCATCAGGTTTTTCCGTTCCAAGTATCATTCTAAAAAGCGTCGTTTTACCCGCACCGTTGGGTCCGATAATACCCACAATACCCGCAGGCGGCAGCTGGAAGTTCAGATCATCAAAGAGCAGCTTATCGCCAAATGCTTTTTTAATTTTTACAGCATCAATAACTTTGTTGCCAAGCCTTGGACCGTTCGGTATGAATATCTCAAGCTTCTCTTCCTTTTGCTTGGTATCTTCGTTCATCATTATATCATAGCTCTGCAGCCTTGCCTTTGATTTTGCGTGCCTTGCGCGTGGTGACATCCTTACCCATTCAAGCTCACGCTCAAGTGTCTTCCTGCGTTTTGATTCCTGCTTCTCTTCCTGTTCCAGCCTTTTGGTTTTCTGCTCCAGCCAGCTTGAGTAATTGCCTTCCCAGGGAATCCCCTCGCCTCTATCCAGCTCAAGTATCCAGCCAGCGACATTATCAAGGAAGTACCTGTCATGTGTAATTGCTATGACCGTTCCTTTGTACTGCTTTAAATGCTGCTCAAGCCAGTCAATTGATTCAGCATCAAGATGGTTTGTAGGCTCATCAAGTAAAAGTATATCGGGTTCTTTCAGAAGCAAACGGCATAATGCAACACGGCGTTTTTCACCGCCGCTTAAGTTTTTTATTAACGCATCACCCTCGGGTGTACGGAGAGCATCCATCGCGCGCTCAAGCTTTGCATCAAGCTCCCACCCGTTGTGGTGATCGATAAGCTCTGTCAGCTCGCCCTGTCTTTCAATAAGCTTTGTCATTTCATCATCATCCATAGGCTCAGAAAATTTGTTGTTCACTTCTTCGTACTCTTTTAAAATATCAACAATTTCTCCGGCGCCTTCCTGGATTATTTCTTTAACGGTCTTTGTTTCATCAAGGTAAGGCTCCTGCTCAAGCAGACCTATTGAGTATTCCTTTGTAAAATGTACTTCGCCGTCAAAATTATCTTCAATACCTGCAATTATTTTTAACAGGGTTGATTTACCTGAGCCGTTTAAGCCAATGATTCCGATCTTGGCGCCGTAAAAAAATGAAAGGTAAATGTTCTTTAATACCTGTTTCTGCGGAGGATATGTTTTACTTACCCCCACCATTGAAAATATGATCTTATTATCAGCCATTAGCGATATTTGTATTTATGTTTGTAATTTTTATGGTAAGGTGCAAAGATAGCTATTTGCCTGTAAGCATTAAATCCAAAAGAGAAGCCATATGCTCTTTCCATTTTCAGATTCCCAAGGTCAGGCCCTGTAAACGATTTGAAATTTGTCGCCTTAAGCGCAACATCTGCCCCAGGCATGGAGTTGAAGGGCAAACTTGAAATTGGTCTTCGACTCCGCTCAGACTGACAGGATGTTTGGATAATCACTAATATCAGGCAGGTTATTTGACTAGTACCATCTTCCTGGTTTCAGTATAACTTCCGGCTTCTATCATATAAAAGTATAAACCGCTGCCTAAATTCCCTGCGTCGAAATCTATATTATATACTCCGGGGCTTAATTTCTGATTCACCAGTACGGCAGTCTCTTTACCTGCAATATCATAGACTTTTAGCCGGGTAAAGCTTTCTTTTGGAATTTTCAATGTAATGTTTGTTTTGGGATTAAACGGGTTAGGGTAATTCTGTCCCAGTGAAAATTCTTTTGGTATTTCACCCATAACAGGTGTAATGCCTGCAGGTGATTGTGAATATTTTATTGTTACATAATCATCGTTATTAGCCCCGGTCAATCCCATCCCGGTTACATAAACATTCCCCGAAGCATCAACCGCGATATCCCTTCCCTGGTCATTATTGTGTGTTGCCCCGTCCCATCTTGCCGTCCACTGCTGAGCGCCTGCGGGGTTATATTTTACAGTTAATATATCCTCACCGTTTGTCAAGCTGCTTGAGGATCCCGTAACATAAGCATTGCCCAGGTCATCCAATACTAATTTTGTAGCAACATCAGTTCCGTTGTGATACTGCGTAACCCATTGCTGCGCACCCGAGGAATTATATTTTATTGTAACGTAATCATAATATGTTGATGCATATACACAGTAACCAGTAACGTATAAAAAATTGTTCTGGTATAGAGCCATTGAAACAATTTCTATTGTAGTTTGCGGAGTTCCGCCGGAGTACCTTGCCTGCCACTGCGGTACGCCTGATGAATTATACTTTACCACAAGATATGTCCTTCCAAGCGTTGCAGTATCGCTGTAGCCGCCTATGTAAACATTACCCAGGTTATCAACAACAATATCATTTGCTTTATGTGAGCCTGTTGCGGCATAATCATAGGTTGCCAACCATTGCTGTGTGCCTGATGAATTATATTTTATTGTTGCAATACCTGAGTGCGGTCCGGGTGAAGGTGAATACACATAACCTGAAATATAAACATTACCCGCATTATCAACGGCAACACAGGTCGCTGCATCGGGATATGAACCGGTACTTGAATAAGTTCTGGACCACAGGGAATCACCCGCAGAATTATATTTGATCACAAAGTAATCACAAAATGAAGCATCACCTTTTCTTCCAACAACATAAACATTACTGCTGTTATCTACCAATAGACGGCTGCAATATGCGTTAACATAGCTCCTTACCCAAAGTGAATCACCCGAAGTATTATATTTTATTGTTACGTTTGTTGCGTTGCCTGAGCTGGCATCGGTTCTGCCCGTTATATAAATATTTCCTGCTGCATCCGTTGCTATATCATCTGCATAATCCAGCCAGTTGATGGAGCCGTTATACAGCCTGAACCACTGCTGTGTACCTGCAGAATTGTACTTTAAAGTTCCGTAGTCGGTTAATGTTGCCACTGTATTATTTATCGATCCCGTTACAAACACATTGCCGGAATTATCCAGGGCAATTGCGTTTGATATATCCTGGTTGCCCAGATGATTGTATGTTTTGACCCACTCTTCTGTAACCTGTGCGCCTGTTTTAAATGGATTCAATATTACCAGAAACAGAATTGCGGCAAATAAACTGATATTTATGTATTTCATTTTTTAATGTTTTAATTTATTGCATAAAAATAATTCCTTATGATAATGTATAAAAAGAAACATAAAGCTTATTTTCACTGGCTAATTTTTAAGAATACCTTGTTTTTAGGAAAATTTTTAGCTTATTTATGCTTAATTTCACTGAATTTTGATAGGATATTTATGGAAAACACATCAATAATAGAGCTGTTACGAACATTTTCCAAGAATGAATTAAAGAGATTTGATCTTTTTATTGGGTCAGAATATTTCAACAGAAGATCCGCTGTAACAAAGCTGTGGAACGAATTAAAATCCTTTGCTCCTGATTTCAGATCAACAAGTTTAACAAGGGAGAATATTTACACTAAAGTTTTTCCGGGGAATAAATTCAATTATGGAACCCTGAAAAATCTTTTTTATGAGCTGACACTTCTTTCAAAGAAATTCATTGAGATTGAATATTACAGCTCCAAGAAAATTCAGGGAAATTTTAACCTGCTTGAAGCAATTATGAACAGACGCCTTTTTGGTTTTTTTGAGAAAACATTTAATGAAACAAAAGAATACATTGAGGAGAATTTTCATGAATCTGACTATTACAGGAATAAATTTCATCTGCACTCGCTTAAACAAAACTATTTTATTCAGCAGGATAAATATTACGATACCTCAGCAAGCTCAGAATCCGGCAACCATAACATTACAATGGGTTACTTCATAGATGTGTTTCACAATAATTACAACCAGCTGCTGATACAGACCGAGTTAAGCGCAGGGCAGGAAAACAGCTTCATGAAAAAAGTACTTGATTTTTATGATACGGCACCGGTTAATTTTGATTTCAGGGTAAGGATATTCTACCACGCTGTTATGCTTATTTACGAAGGTTCAGGCAAACACTTCTATGAAATGAAAAAGCTTGTTGAGGAAAATATCACAAGGCTAAGCCACGGGGAAAGATATAATTTTCTTGTAGCGCTATCAGGATATTGTTATATAAAATATGAAGAAGGCAGCGAGGAATTCCTGAAATATGAATTTGAAATCTGCAGATACATGATAGATAACGGTATCTTTAATTTTGAAAATTCCCAAAATATTGACGGACCCTTTTACAGGAATGTAGCCTTAAGCGCAGTTAAAAATAATGAATATGAATGGGCGCTCGGGTTCATAAATAAATACAGGTACAGCCTGGATCTAAAGATAAGAGAGCATTATTTCCTTCACGCACTTATTGAATACAATATTAAGATAAAGAATTTTGAACAGGCATTAAAATACCTGTCGAAGATAAAACACTCACTTATAATAGATAAAATTCAGATAAAGAAATGGGAGCTTGTTGTAAATTATGAAATGCATGGATTCAGCTCATTACCATATATTATTGATTCAGCCAGGCATTTTCTATATAATGATAATAAGCTAAACCCCTCTAAAAAAGAAAGGCTGAACGGTTTTGTGCAGGTGGTAGGAAAATTGCTCCTGCTTAAGCTGAAAAAAGAAAGCGGAGAGGATCCGGGGGAAGAGATATATTCACTAAAAAGAGAAATAAGTGAGCTTAAAGACGGAAGTAAATTCTGGCTTATTGAAAAAATAAGTGAACTTGAAAAATAATTTCACCAAAAGGGCAGCATTAACCTTCGCGAATGATAGTTTTACTTTTCTGACTTACCCGGCCTGAAGAGCAAAGAAAGTGTTACATAACCAAAGCTAAGCACCACAGAAAACAATATCGTCATAAGCATTGTTCTTGGATGCGCAAAAGGGTGAACGAAACGGTTGGCAATATCAACAAACAGCTCCACCGGATTTGTAAGAACATCCCAGCTGTTGAATCTTTCATACCTTCCCAGATATATCCCGAAACTTCCAAGCACCAATGAAAAGATCGCGAATGCCCAGCCCTTAGCCGCTCCAAACCTTCTTGCAAGCGCAGTCTGAATATCATACAATGAAATAAAACCCAGCATCAAGCCGTTCCATGCAAATGATAGTATCATTCCAAGATCATACCAGTATGGTATTGCTGCTTTCTGATCCAGGTGGAAGAAATCTGTCACAATGTACGGTGCATTGGGGAATAAAAGCAGCCATGATGACAGAATAATACCCGTCAATACCAGTGAATTTATCTTTTTATAATACAACAGAAAAAATGTACTTATAACATAAGGAAGTATTGCCAGAAATAAATTCCATATAAGGAATAAATAAGTATTAAAGCCGGAATAATAAACCCTGAATGCTTCAAGCGATACGCTTAATAGACATGACATTGCAAGAATAACAGTTACACTTAACCTGTTATTTTGCTTTAAATTACTGATAAATGATGACATATATTGGTATTGATGGTCTGTTTTTGTTTTATTCTTTAACGTAAAGGTATGCTCTTTGGTTTCAGGATAAAAACTATCATCACAAAGAATGCTTTTATGATTATTGATTTGCCACGACCTTTAGGTCGTGGATATAAAGTAAAAAAAATAGGGGCTTTAGCCCCCGATGTACAAAAAAGGAAGGAATTCATTGTCTTTCTAATCGGGGCTAAAGCCCAGATATATTCTTTGAATTGACCCCCGCTCTAAAGAGCGGGGCTACTCAATATTGCATTGCATGATTGATTTAATAAAGCATTTTATAAATCATTCGTTCACTTAAAAATTAAAACTTAATCCTCTCTTTACCTACCCACTCATCCCAAACATAGCTGTAATTTGTATAGCGTATAAAATATTTGCCGCCGGATTCCTCAAGCACTTCAGCCGGGTACCATACGCCTTTTTGCTCAACCTGAGCGGATCTTTCCCTGCCCGTCTTTATCCTGTCATACGCTACCCACTCATTCCAGAAATCATCGTAGCCCTCATATTTGATGTAATAAAAATCATTTTCGTTTTTTTTAATTTCAGCATCATACCATTTACCTTCCCAGGAAACTTTTAACTTATCACCATTGGAATATTTAACAAAATGTATCGGTACAAGCTCTGTGACGTTAATATTTTCAACTGATTTATCGCTGTAATCAAAAAACTCACATTCAACTTTGTTATTGCTGCTCTTCAGCACTCTTACAGCAGCCATATCACCGCCTTTGGGTGCCATAAAGTATGTGCCGGGTTTAAACTCATTGCTCCCAGCCTGTATACTTCCGTTGGTTTTTGCAAGCGGCGAATTATCTTCAATACCATGCAGCTTAAATCCGCACATCTGCCTTTCGCGGAATTTCATGGCATCACCAAGCTCTGTGCCTGTTTCACTTATTGAAATTATCCCGTCGTTGTTTCTATCAGCAAGAGGCAGACCCGAGAGACAATCTATTATTGTCTGAGTGAAGGTCCAGTTAGCTGTTGATATATTGCACGATGCCGCAGAGGTTAATACAATTACATTTTTCCCTGCAGAACTTATCTTCTCAGCTTCATCCAGTAAAGCGCCGGAGTAACAGCAATCAGCCAGCAGCCACACAAGCCTGCCTTTGAACTTATCGCGGATTGCATCGCCTAACCAGCTTACATCAAATCCGGTTTTTTTATAGCTGCCTGAAGTAATATCATAGCTTGCAAAATAAATAGTATTATCGTTATCTTTTACTCCGTGCCCCGCATAATAAAATATAAATGTGGAACCTTCCGGTGCTTTTTCCAGTGCATCAAGCACAGCGGTTTTCATTGCATCAACTGTTGATTCATTATCGATCAATAACGTAACATTCTTGGATTTTACTCCCTGTGTTTTAAGCAGGTCGTATAATTCCCTGTCTTTTCTGTGTACATTGCTGAATGGCGGGAAGTTAGGGTCAGTCCATTTAAGAGCACCGGCTACAACACCGTATGTATTTTCACCCGGCCTGATATCAGATGTAATTTCAACCGAACCCGTTTTTTGTTGTTTTGTATCACGTGAAGTAAGCTCGCTCAGCTTAGAGCAGTTAACAAAAAACGGAAGCAGAATCAGAAGTAAAATGTATTTTTTCATATGATAAAAGTCCCCCTTTTAAAGGGGGAGGATATTTTTAGTATTCTAATTTGTGTAATTTATTCTATAATATTAATCTTCATAAATCAACAATGGGGATTTGGATTATTGGTTAAGATATTTCAAACGTCAGGATTTCTGTTTAATCCGAAAAATTCAAAGATTTTATTTCGTGAGTATTCCGTGAAGTCATTAACTATTATATCTGCTTTGGCTAGATCCTGATCACCATACTGATCGAAACCAACGCAGAACATACCAGCCTTTTTTGCCGCAATAACACCATTCTCCGAGTCTTCAATTACCAGGCAACTTTCCGGATTAACGTTGAGCGATTCACATGCCTTTATAAATATTTCCGGATCAGGTTTTGCATTCTTTATGAATCTTGAAGTTACAATTACATCAAAATATTTTTCTAATTTTAATATGTCTAATGTAACTTCCATTCTTTCATGTGCTGCTGAAGTTGCAAGTGCGATTTTTAATTTCAGAGTTTTGATCTCTTCAATTAAATTAATTACATTATCAATTAACAGAAGTCCGTTTGTTTTATAATATTGTATGGTTCTCTTTAATCTTTCTTTAACATAATAGTCAACCGGACCCGGTAATGAATAAATTCTTTTTAATTCGCCCCAGAAAGCTTCACTGCTGCCTCCTCTGAAATTTTTTACAATATCTTTATCAAATTTGATCTTCATTTCATTGAAAAACTGAATAAGTACGATGTCCATAATCGGTTCTGAGTCAACAATAACACCATCCATATCAAAAATAACAGCCTTTAACATTCCACACTCAATTTGTTTTTACATATCGCTCCTACGGAGCTCAAATTTTTTTTCGTTATTGGGTTACAAACATTTTGCTCCTTACGGAGCTGATATAAAGATTATCAAAAGAAAATTATCAATCAGGTTGCTTAGTTCCCAAGCCGGAGCTTGGGAACAAGTTGAAAAATTGCTGAAACAACCAGATGGCACAGACATTCTTGTCTGTGCTTCATTTAAAGATTATAATTCGTGTTAATTAGTGAAATTCGTGGTTTAGCTTTTCTTGCTTTATTTAAATCATGTTCTTCTTTAATCAGTATCGTCCTTTAATCCCTGAATCAGGGTCTTTCTTTGGCATCGGTTTCTTAACTGCCAGTCTCCAGCCGAAAAATCCAAGTATGCCAAGGGCTATAACTCCCATTACAATTGGCAATAATACTGTAAGCACACTCATTACAAATGACGTAACATGCTCAAATGTTGCCAGAAGCCAGTTAGCCCATCCTGCAGTGAAAGCTGTTGATTTCAGCCTTGCCATGCTTGCACCGCTTTTTATCACCGCTGCTGAACCGCCACCTACTATTATACCCAGTGTCCACTGAACCATCGGGGGAACATCAGTAATGAATGTTACCGAGAGCAGCGTACCTGCAATTGCAGCTAATGGGACTGAAATTGTATCAAGCGCGTTATCAAGCACGGGAATATAATACGCTCCAACTTCGGCAACCGTGGCGGTTAAAAAAATAGCGAAGGCAGGCCATGAGCCCATCCATTCAAATCCGCCGCCAATGTGAACAATGCCCGTCATTGATGCTATGTTGCTGATAAGCAGCGGAACAAAAACACGGAAGCCGCAGCTTGCCGCAAGTCCCAACCCTAAACAAATTCCTATTGCTATATCCATAATTTAAATTTATCAATACTTATATACTGTAAATTAAAACGAATGTTCCTTAATTGAAACATCCTGTTTTAAACCCCTGTTTTATTAAACTATAATCCAATTATTAATGGAGAAATAATTCGGCTTATAGGAGCTTGATTTTACATCAAGCTTCCAGTTCCCTTATTTTTTCCAGGAGCCATTCTTTGCTTGAGACATCTTTATTTTTTATCACTTCATTTTTTAAAAGACCAGTTTCAACAATATCTCTGTTTTCCTTTAAATATATGAGCTTTGATAAGTATTTGTAGAAATTGTGGATAAGTGTCCGTTCCTCAGCCGATACAGACGGGTTATTTATTATGAAATGTTTTGAAGAATCAATGTAATGCAGCAACGTTTCTGTTTCATTTAATTCATAATATGATTTTACAGAAAGCGCCCTTGTCTGGATCTTATCACGGATATCAATAAATTCAACTTTATTCACATTCTCCAGTACTTTCCAGTATTCCTTGGTATTAAAACAGAGAAAAGCATCAGCAAGACACTTCATTGATTCTCTTATCTCAGGAAGAAGTTTTGATATATATCTTTTGATAAATATTTTAACCCATTCTGTTTCATTAACATCTAAAGCAGTCATAAGTATCTGCAGAAATTTAGTTTTTGAAAGCTGGTCATGAGGGAAAAATGCAAGCTCTTCCTTAAGCTGGAAATCATTTAAATCAAAGATTATTCTTTTAAATTCGTTTTTTCTGATCTCCTGGTTATACATGCAGTAATTAATCATATCGTTTATCATGCTTATCTGTTCTACCTTATCAAAATTCTTAAAATGTTCTTCAAACAGCTCCCTGTACCGGTAGAGGTGAATAACCTTTTCCGGTTCCAGCAGCATCATAAGCGAATGATAATAAATTTCAACGTAATAGGCATATTCAAATTTCCCTTCGTTTAAATATTTAACAATACTTTTCAGGTCAATATTTTTCACAAACTCTAAAGGTACATTAACATCTGTTTTATAATTGTAATATTCTTTCAGTATAAGCATATCCTTTAAAGCGCCAACAATAATTCTTAAAAAGTATACTGCTCCCCATTCGGCAGTTTTAAGTGTAGCATCCCCGATCAGATGTACTTTATCTACAGAGAAATAATAGGTCTGAATAAAAATTTTAAATTTATATTGGTTGCTGAAATATTCGGTATTTATGCTGCTTTTTTCAAGCAGTTTTTCCATTTCATTTAAAGCATTTGAATAATAATTAAATAATTTTCTCTCTCCATATTCTGTAAGTGCAAGATCCATTTGATAAAATTCGTTTTTCTTTAGAGCCTCCAGTTTCAGGAATTCCTTTGCCATCTTCTCCAAAGTATAAGTAAGGTTCCAGATCACCTGTTTATTAAACTTTTTGCCGGGATAAAGCTGTTGATGAATTATTTCAAAGGTAAAACCGGCACTCTCTAAACGGGGGTGAGCTTTATTTAATATCTTATAAAGCGGTAAACAGTTCTTTCCGCTGTTGTGGTACGGCGAAGCAACAAATTTACCAAACAGCCTCATTTCTTCCTTTGAAAAAGTCTTCAGAATATTTATAAGCTTCAGTTCTTTCATTTTACCCGGGTTAAGTTTTTGATACAATTTTATAAGAATATCGGCTAAAATCAACAATATTATTGATGCTGTGTTAAAATTAACGGGTTAATTTTCCTCTAAAATATCTTTGCTTAGGCCGTGCACGGGTAGTATGTTTGTTGCCATCGGTGATTTTGGATACAGATAAATGTAAATAATACGGGGTCATGAAAAACCAGATAAAAAAGATAGCAGGCAGCAATAATGGTAAAACAGCCAGGGGGTACAGACTGAAACCTGAAACTCATGAACTGATAATCATGATACAGAAGATCCTGAAATCTGACCAGGATTCAGCAATAGCAGGAGCCTGCAATATGTATTTTAATGAGCTTTCAAAAATGAGTATCCGTAAAAAAAGAAATTAAAAATTATTAAACTATAAATATAACGGTTATGAAATCAATCAAATTATCCGGCTATACAATAAAATTTATTTTATTAGCATTCAGTATGCTGATTGGCAACATCATTTTTGCCCAGAGCATAAACTTAACACTAGGCTCAGGCGGAGCTTTTACATTAAAAGATGCATCAACAAATTACTTCACCCTTAGCCAGTCAAACGGGCAGGTAAATATTTTAAACACACTACGTTTGGAAAACACCACGAGCTCAACAGCCGGGGTAATATACTTTGGTGCGGATAGGTTCATACATAATTACGGCTCAGGCAGCACTTTTATTGGCAGAAATTCCGGGAATTTTTCAGTTGGCGGAGCATTTAACACAGGTGTTGGCAGCTCTTCTTTATCATCAATTACAACTGGCATCAGCAATACAGCTATTGGGAATGGCTCAATGTTTTTTAACAATGCTGGTAATTTTAATACATCTGTTGGCACCAGCTCAATGGGTAACAACACTTCAGGATTCAGTAACACAGCAGTAGGATACCAATCTTTATATAATAATACAACAGGAGCTCACAATACCGCTTTAGGTTATCAAACCTTGATATTCAATTCAACAGCAAATAATAACACTGCTGTTGGAGATCAATCAATGTACAACAATACAACAGGTTTTGATAATACAGCTACAGGAACATTTTCCCTTAGCATGAATTCCACCGGAAGCCAGAATACTGCTATAGGTTATGGCTCACTGCAAAATAACACTACAGGCAGCAGCAACACAGCCCTCGGTAATCGTTCGCTGAACTCAAATACAACGGGGGGCAGCAATACAGCTGTTGGTTATTCATCTTTAATGACAAACACTACCGGATTTCAAAATTCGGCTTTAGGGCTTAACTCATTATTCTCTAACACAACTGGCGCAAATAACACAGTAGTTGGATACCAGTCTTTATTTACCAATACCACAGGCAGTCAAAATACCGCTATTGGCAGCAGTTCTCTTTTTACCAACACAATCGGCTC
>CAZOAP010000030.1:0-3200 GCA_964577645.1 uncultured Ignavibacteriales bacterium | reverse complement strand
TTCAGCGCTGGGCCTGAAATCATTATTTTTAAATACTTCAGGCAGTGATAATACAGCAGTTGGAATGAATTCTTTATACAACAATACAACCGGGTCCTTCAATACTGCTATAGGGACCAGTTCATTAGAATTTAATACAACAGGAAATAACAGCACAGCTTTTGGGTGGCGTTCATTATATTCAAATACTACAGGAAGCTATAATACGGCGTTGGGATTGAAATCTTTATACTCTAATACAACAGGTACTTTTAATACAGCATTGGGAACTACTTCATTGAATTCCAATACTATAGGTACCGAAAATACAGCAATTGGATACCAGACATTATTTACCAACACAACGGGAAATCAAAATACGGCTCTTGGAGTAAATTCATTGTTTGCAAACACAACAGGAAGCTTTAATACAGCAGTGGGATTTCAGTCTCTGCTATCCAATATCACCGGAAGTAAAAACACTGCTGTAGGTTACCAGTCGCAGAATGCCGGCACAATAGGGATCCGGAATACAAGCATTGGATACCAGTCAATGTACCTTAATACAACCGGTTTTAACAATACCGCAATAGGCGATGAATCAATGTACTCCAATACAACAGGAAATCAGAATGTTGCGCTCGGTACTTTTTCGCTAAATGCCAACACAACAGGAAGTTTTAATACCGCAATTGGAATGGGAGCATTAAACTATAATACAACCGGCAGCAACAATACTGCTGTAGGTATGGGGACTTTGTTAAGCAATACAACAGGTTACTGGAATACTGCAGTGGGCTGGCAATCATTATATCTAAACACTACCGGTAACTCAAATACTACATTAGGATTCAATGCTTTACAAAACAATATTACCGGTTCAAGCAATACTGCAATTGGTTTATCTTCACTATCACTTAATGTTGCAGGGTTTAACAATACATCTATAGGTTACAATTCACTGCTTAACAGCACCGGCAATTACAATACCGCTCTGGGATATAATGCTGGTTCAACCATAACCACAGGCGCTAACTTAACCTGTATCGGAATTGATGCTGCACCTACTTCGCCAACAGCTATTGACCAGATAACGCTTGGCAACGGCTTTGTAACGTCACTGCGCTGCAACGTGCAGACCATCACATCACTATCGGATGCCCGCGATAAGAAAAATATTAAAGATCTATCACTTGGACTCGATTTCATCACAAAGCTTCATCCCCGCCAGTTCAACTGGGATAAACGCGAGTGGTATGATAACAACGTTTCAGACGGCAGCAAAATGAAGGAAGCGCCGACCGCGGGATTTATAGCGCAGGAGCTGGATGAAGTTCAAAATAGTGAAAATGCAGACTGGCTTAACCTGGTATTGAAGGATAACCCCGAAAAATGGGAAGCCACCTACGGAAATCTTTTGCCTGTAGTAGTTAAAGCAATCCAGGACCTGAAATCAGAAAAGGATAACGAAATAGCACAATTGAAGACTGAAAATGAAAACCTGAAAAATGAAGTTGCACAGCTTGAAACTGTGAACGAAAAAGTTGCAAGGCTTGAGAAGCTGGTTAATGAACTGACAGGAGTAAAGAATGTATCATTAACTGAAAATAAATAATCAATAATAAATAATATACAGAAAGCCATGAAACTAAAATCACTCATAATTATAATTTGCAATTTGCTGTTCTGCAATCTGTTAATTGCACAGAGCATAAATTTAACTCTTGGTTCCGGCGGAATATTTTCGCTTAAAGATGCTTCAGCCAATTACCTGACATTAAATCAAACAACGGGAGAAGTAAATATATTAAAAGGGCTGCGCCTGGAAAACACAACTAACTCAACAACAGGGGTATTAAACAAGGGCACATTTAGCTTCCTGCACAACTATGGATTGCAAAATACATTTCTTGGTGTTCTTACAGGAAATTTTACAATGACAGGTCAGGGCGGGAATACTATGATTGGATTTTCATCTTTCAGGTCAAATACAACCGGTTACGAAAACACCGGGGTAGGCTCTAATACGCTGTATTCCAATACAACAGGCATTTTGAATACTGCATATGGTACATTTTCTCTGAATCAGAACACTACAGGCAGCTTAAATACAGCTTATGGCTCTTATACTCTCCGCTCTCAAACAACGGCCAGTCAAAACACAGCCCTGGGATATGCTTCTCTGTATTCCGTATTGACCGGGAACAACAATACGGCAGTTGGATACCAATCGTTATTTAATAATACCGGTAATAATAATACAGCAGTCGGCTGGAATTCCTTATACGCCAATACAGATGGAGTTCAGAATACTGCAATTGGTATGAGCTCGTTAAGCGCTAATACAATAGGGTACATGAATACCGCAGTTGGCTATAATTCAATGTTAAATAATACAACCGGAAACTGGAATACAGCAGTTGGTATGACTTCCCTGCAATTCAATACTACCGGAGCCAACAATACTGCAATTGGCACAGGTTCTTTGCTGAATAACTCAATCGGTTACTCCAATACTTCAGTGGGTTCATCATGTATGACATCCAATACAACAGGATACAGTAATTCAGGGCTAGGAAACGGTTCTTTATATACCAACACTACAGGCCACGAAAACACCGCAATTGGAGTAGGCTCAATGGGATATAATACTTCAGGAAACTATAATACAGCCGTGGGTTCGTTTTCATTAGGTGCAAATACGATCGGGACTCAAAACACTTCTGTGGGAAGCAATTCAATGCTGTATAATACCATTGGAACCGGCAATACTGCTGTAGGTAATGGCTCTTTGCTTAACAATATTGATGGCAGCTACAATACATCATTAGGTTCAGGATCGCTATCCGCTAATACTACCGGATTTAGTAATACTTCAGTCGGAGTAAGCTCTTTAAGTGTTAACACTACAGGTTACAACAATACATCATTTGGCGTCAATACGATGCTCTCAAATACAACGGGTTTTAATAATACAGCGTATGGATTTCAATCACTTGCGACTAACACAACAGGCAGTAATAATATTGCCATCGGCTATATTGCCAATGTGCCAAGCGGTACAGCAAGCAACCAGGTACGAATTGGTAATACATCCATTACATACGCAGGCATCCAGGTGCCATGGACTATCACCAGTGATAGAAGATGGAAGTCCGATATTCAGAACTCCGGCCTTGGGCTTGAGTTCATCTCAAAACTGAGACCTGTTTCATATTTCC
>CAZOAP010000029.1:3682-19311 GCA_964577645.1 uncultured Ignavibacteriales bacterium | reverse complement strand
ATATAGTCACCAACAGAATAAGGATGAAAAACTATAAAGCTGCCGGTGAATTTATCAGAGAATATTCTGAAAAGCTGCATCCGGATGACAGGGATGATGTTGTGAACTTTTGTTTAGCAAGGCTCAGCTTTTACATAGGCAATTACGAAGAAGCATTGGGATATCTGGCAAAAATTAACCTGCAGCAGTCTCATATTAAGCTTGAAGTGAAAAATTACCTGCTGATGATCTACTATGAGCTTAATATGCAGGAAGAAGCTTTTTATATTATAGATTCATATAAGCATTATATTAAACGGGATGAAACAACATCTAACCTTGTAAGGCAGACTAACAGGAACTTTCTTGACCTTTATGCAAAATTACTGCGTTTGAAACTTTCACCGGATAATGATGAGCTCTTTTTATTGGAGAAAAAAATTGAAACTGCCGAAACAATAAACAAAAAATGGTTAACAGGCAAAGTAAACGAGTTAAATAAAAAAAGGAGCTGAATTAGCTCCTTTTTAGCTTCCGGTTCGTTATGAGTTACAATCCGAATTTTACACCCGTAGTGACCTGGAATCCATGATTCTTGCCTGATGTTGTTGTTTTGGAAATATTTGTAAGTCCGAGTGAATACCCAAAACCAGTAAATATATCTGTGTTATGTGCAACATTGAATTCAATTCCGCTTCCGAAGTAAAGACCTAAATCGATAGCATTATAAAAGGGGCTTGAATCCTGTTCCTGAGCCTGTCCACCGCCAACAAAAGTGAATTCCTGGTTTGCAGAAAGCTGAATCCCGAGTGTCGGTCCCGCTTCAAAATAAGGCTTTACCTGGTTTAAAGGCAGTCTGGCTCTAATCATCATAGGGATCTCGATATAACTGTAGGTTTCTGTCATATTGCCTCCTGCGAATTGTGTTGTATAACCTTTCATAATATATCTAACACCGGGTTTTATGGATACTACTTTTGATACCCCTAAATCAGCAAATCCCCCAACCATAAATCCGGTTTTTGAGCCTGAATTAAAAGAAGGTGTTGTACTGATATTAGCAAGGTTAAGACCGCCTTCAATACCCATAGATGTTGACTGGGAATATACATTTGTATAAACTGATAATGCTGCGATAAAAAACATTGTAATTATTTTTGTGAGTTTCATTTTTTGAATCCTTTCTTTGGTTTATTGTTTTTTTATTTTATTATTGAGCTGTATAATTAACAGTTACATTATAGTTTGAATTAACCTGTCCAGGGATTGTACCTGTGAAATCGAAATTCCACTGCTGCCCGTTCTGCACTCCAAGGTAATTATTGATTATGTACGTTGTATCTTTGCTGTAAACATATGCAGTATTTGAATATGTGAGTGTATCTGCAAACTGTTCCGGACTGTACCTGGATACGATACGTGATATATTTATATTTACTCCCGGCCTGAAAAGGAACTGCGTACTGCCTGTTGGTGTAGTGCGCTGTGAGATCTGAAATGAAGCCTGTTGGTTAGCATTGGGACTCGTTATGCTATCAGTCTTGCTGCAACCTGAGACTATCAGATAAGTCATCATCAATCCCCCTAAAATTATTTTAATGATTCCCCGTTTCAATTTAATTTTTCCTTTCTTTATTTATTTTATTTTTATTAGTTCTTTTTAAAAATTAATCCTGATATATACGGCTCCCAGTCCGGCACAGAGGCAATTTCATTAATTACAGTAACGGTATCTGCCGTAAATGTATAAGTTGAATTATTTATCTCATACTTTCCGATTGAATCTCCGCCATACTTATTAACTACATGCCATAATCTTGTATCACCTGCGGGCTTGTAATAAAATGCTGATATACCTTCAAGCTGTTCTAAGTCAACTGCCTGGTGTTTTTCTGTGCTTCTGTTGTTGTTATTTAGAGAAAACCCCGTTACTATTACAGCAAGCAATATTGAAGGCAGTGCCATTAGTTTTACATATTTAATTAGTTTCATTTATTTGTATTCCCTTCTTTTATAATTTTGATCTTTTCTGTTTTTTAAAATTAGTTTGTTTTTTCTTTGTAAATTTCTTTTTATTTTCATCATTCCCTGTTGATATTTTCGGGAATATTTCATTGCAATTATATTCGGAAATTTGAGCTATTCTTATCATGCTTTGCTTGGATGTCTTCCCGATCTTTTTTCTTTTGCCGGTTTTCATGTTAATTTCAATTCTGTTTCAAAGATAGTTTTTAGGGATATGCGCGGCAAATAAATTATTTCATTAAACTAAACAGTGTAATTACCTATATTTTTATAGAAATTATCAATTTTTAGAGTATATTTAATGTTTTTTGAAGTACGGACTAAACAGTAAATTTAGTTGAATAATTTAAAACTCATCAACATATTAAGGACTTTTTCCAAAACAGAGATGAAAGAGTTCGAAAAATTCATTTCATCCCCGTTCTTTAACAGGGGCAGAAATTATATTCCCTTTTTTAATCAGCTTAAGAAATTTTACCCCAAATTTGATGATGTTAAAATGACCCCGGAATATATTTATTCAAAACTGTACCCGGGCAAAAAGTACAATAAACAAATTCTCTGGAATATGACCTCATCAATGCTTTCAATGTGTGAGGATTTTTTAATGTATGTATCTTTACGGAGAGATAAATTTGAAAGGGAGCGCCAGGTTGCTGAAGAGTTATTTGAGAGAAGACTTTCAGGTTACTATAAAAAGAAGCTTAACGAAATGGAAACTGCTCTTGACAATCTGGGAATAGGCTCGGCATATTTCAGACAAAAGGCAGAGCTTGAAGACGGCAGAATGGCCTACCACTTCATAGAAGATACCCAGCAATTTCTGCCTGACCTGGTTGATAAAAAAGGAAATTATGTCATTCTTCACTTTATGAGGGAAATATCAGATATTATAGGCAGTATGCGTACAAGCAAGAGTATGTACAATAAAGGATACGAGGAATCAATACCTTATAAATTTGTAACTAATCTTATGCTTGATAAAATAGTAGAGTATGCTTATAAATCTAAATTCAAATATGCTTCAGTTCTGGATATTTATTATGAAACAATCATGCTCTCTCTGGAATATGATAATAAAGAGCATTTTTTCAGGCTTAAGGAGCTGTTTGAAAAGAATCATCACCTCTTCACAAAAGAAGAAAAACATCTGGTGGCAGCAGAATTAACAAATTACTGCGTTCAGAAAATGAATGAGGGAGATTCCTCTTTAAGAAAAGCTAATTTTGAGCTAGATAAATTCAAGCTCAAACATGAAATAGTTTTGATAAGCCGTATATTGCCAAAAGTCACTTTTATGCAGATCCTTGGCAATGCACTGTATCTAAAAGAATTTGAATGGGCAGAAAAATATATTGAAGAGTATGCACCAAAACTAAAGCCATCATATCAAAAACCCACAAAAGTGCTTTGCTATGCACACATGTTTTATTTACAAAAAAATTACGGGAAAGTTCTTGAATATCTTAGTAAGGTTGAATTTATTGATACCTTGGATAAAATTTATGTAAGGACTCTTTATATAAGAACATATTATGAAATGAAAGAATTTGAGACATTAAGAAGCTATCTTGAAACTGCAAAACACTTTTATGAAAAGAACCCGCATGTCAGTAATGTTTTAAGAGGCAACAATATTAAATTTATCAGCTGTATGAACAGGCTTTTAGCAGCAATTGAATCAAATGATGACTTTGAAATGGAAAAAATACTGAAATTTATAAAAAATGATAAAACTGTAGCCAACGGGCTTTGGATAGCTGAAAAAATTGAAGAAATAAAAAAAGGAGCTAAATAGCTCCTTTAGTGTGTATAAATTATTTAACAAGCACCATTTTCATAGTCTTGGAAAAAAATCCGTCAAGACCTATTGCTATAATTCTATAAAAATATATGCCGCTTCCCAAGTCACTTCCGTCGAATTCAACAGAATAAAAGTCGGCGGTCTTAAATCCATCTACTAACATTGCAATTTCTTTTCCAGAAATATCATAAACTCTTAAGGAAATATTGCCATCGATAGGGATCTGAAAATCAATTTTTGTTTTTGGATTTGAAGGGTTAGGATAATTTTGTGAAACTTCAAATACTTTCGGAGTGCCAATTGTCTCATCATTTTGTAAATAATGATATTCATAATTACCATTGTAATCTATCTGTTTTAAACGATACTTATAAACCCCTGCTGCAAGTTTCCTATCTTCTAATTTGTAATGCCTTACTTCACTGGTTGTTCCATTACCATTAATAAACCCAACTTTTTTCCACTCACCTGCTTCAATTCCGGTAATAATCGATCTTTCAATTTCAAATCCAGAATTATTAAGCTCCCACACTGTTCCCCAATTTAGCAAAACATTATTTGATTCAACGGAAGAATTAAAATATGAGATCTCAACCGGAAGAGCCTGATCGTGGTATTTTATTGTGGCGAAATCATAACTTGTTCCGCTTCCGGTGCTATAGCCTGTTATATACAAATTACCTGAAGCGTCAACTTCAACTGATCCCGCAAGGTCATAACCATTTCCCGGGCCGTTGTATCTTGTTTCCCACTGCTGGATACCCGATAAATTATATTTAACTGTAACATAATCATTATTGCCTCCGCTGCCTTCGCTATAACCGGTTACATAAATATTATCTGTATTGTATACAGCGATTGAATATGCAAGATCATTACTGTTTGCGGGTCCATTATATCTAGCCACCCATTGCTGAGTGCCTGATGAATTATACTTAATTGTGGCATAATCAGGACCTGTTCCGCTGCCCACACTACCTCCTGCGATATATACATTTCCTGAGGCATCTATAGCTATTGATCGACCCTCATCGCTGCTATTTCCCGGTCCATTATATCTTGCTGCCCATTGCTGAACACCCGATGAGTTATACTTTATTGTGGCACAATCATTTGCTGTTCCGCTTCCGTTGCTATAGCCTGTAACATATACATTGCCGGTACCGTCTATAACAAGATCAAGTGCAACATCAGTAAAATTTCCCGGACCGTTGTATCTTGCCGCCCATTGCTGAACGCCCGAAGAATTATATTTAATAGTCGCATAATCATCGGCATTTCCTAAACTATTGCCTGTAACATACACATTTCCTGAAACATCTACTTTTATAGCTCTCGCTAGATCACCTGTAAAGCCAATGGGTCCGTTATATCTGGCAGCCCATAGTTGAACTCCTGCGGAATTATACTTTATTGTAGCATAATCATATCCTGTACCGTTCCCATAACTATAACCGGTAACATACAAATTGCCTGATATATCTATAGTTATTGAAGTTGCTCCGTCACTACTGCTTCCAGGGCCGTCATATCTGGCAACCCACTGCTGAATGCCGGATGAATTATATTTTATTGTGGCATAGTCTTCGCTTACTCCAAAGCTGATACCTGTAACGTATACGTTGCCGGAAACATCTGTTGCTATTGAATATGCTTCATCATTGCTGTTTCCCGGTCCATTATATCTGGCAGCCCATTGCTGAACACCTGCGGAATTATACTTTATTGTAGCATAATCAGAACCGGTACCACTGCCTGCACTACCTCCGGTAACATAAACATTTCCTGAATTATCTACAGCAAGTGAATGTGGCTGGTCTACAACATTTCCTCCAAGTCCTTCATACCTTGAAACCCACTCCTGGGCTGCCTGTGAATAAACTACAACTGGTAATAATAGTATAATAAAAATAATTAATTTGTACATATAGACCGTGATTAATTTATATCAAATTTATCCCTCCTTCATTTATAAGACAAAGAATAATTAACAGATTTTAGAATTTTTATAAACCAACAACTGCTGTTTTCTGTGAAATTGAACCGTAATCTACATTTTTAAGAGATATTATTTAGAAAAAAATGACACTAATTTATCTCATTTTTATGTATTTTTGTGAATTAAATTATTTAACCATACGTGAAGAACACCAAGCTGATAAAATTACTGGAAACCTTTTCAATTGCAGAATTCAAAAGATTCAGGGATTTTGTGAAGTCACCTTTTTACAATAAGAACAAAAATGTCATCAACCTTTGTGATGTGCTTTCTGATTATCATCCCGGATTTGATGCTGCATCTTTCACTGAAGAAAACATTTACAAAAAAGTATTTGGCACAGGAAAGTTTGATTATTTCAAAATAAAAAATATTTCCTCAGATCTATATAACCTGGCTCTTGAATATCTGAGGCTGGTCCCTAATCCTTCAACCGAATTTACTGGTGACTATAATCTCATTGTCCAGCTAAGACTGCGTAAGCTTTTTAATCTCCATAAAAAAATTGTGCTTTCATTGAGTGATAACTTTAAAAAGAAAGAGCTTAAAGGAAGTGAATTTTTATATGATAACTATTTATTGACCAGGGAAAATCAGCTGGTTGATCTTTTTGAGAAGCCCAGCAGTATTTCAGGTATACTAAACGAGTTTGAAAGCTTTTATGAATACCTGATCTTCCATATGCTGCAGTATTACAACCTGATGATACATATCGGCAAAGAAAACAGTACGAAAGTAAATATCAAAATGATTGAAGAAGTAACCAGCTATCTTGAAAAAGGACCGGTAAGCACCCACCCGACAACAATTGCATACCAATACCTGATCTTATTGAAAATAAAGGGAAAGGAAGAATATTACTTTATTCTTAAAGAGCATTACTTCAAACACTTTAATCAAATGGATCATGGTGCAGCCTACCGGACACATATGCATATGTTTGGCTACTGTGCTGATATGTACAATTTTATTGGTGACAGGAGATTTGTATACGAGGGTTATGAATTATATAAACACTCCTACCTGAATAACAGGGTTACTTCAGGAGAACTGTTATACCCGGATTTTGTGAACTATGTAAAGGTTTTTTCAAGAGCCGGTGATACCGAATTGGCAAGGAAATTCATCTCTGATTATTCCCGCCAGCTGCCTGCTGACCAATATGATAACAGCATGAATTTTTCTATGGCTTATATTTTTCACAAAGAAGGTGAGCTAACAAAAGCATTGAACTATATTTCCAGGGTTAATTTCCCGCTGGCAATTATGAAGGTCCAGGCAAAGATCATGCAGGTCCAGCTGAATTATGAGCTGGGTTACTTTGAGGAAACCAGAAGCTTTATTGAGTCATTCAGGAAAACGCTTTCAAAGGAAGTTATTGTTTCTGAAGATTTCAAGAATTCAATAATGACCTTCCTTAAACACACAATTATGTTAATTACTACAAAAGAAGAATCAGATAAAAAGATACAGAAATTTGAAGCAAATAAACTGAATGAAACAATAAATAAAAAACAGCTAAATCACTTTGGAATAAAGTTCTGGCTTTTAGAAAGGGTGAGTGAAGTGCTCGACAATTCAGGCAAAAACAAAAAAGGAGCTAAATAGCTCCTTTTTCAGTTATACTTTATATACTCATTCTGTGACATTAATATCCATCAGACTTTAAACCCACAAATGAGAAAAATGTTTATTTCAGCTTATTAACAGCTTTTGTGAGTTTTGATTTCTTGTTAGCAGCATTATTTTTATGAATAATACCCTTAACGGCAGCTCTATCAAGAACTTTTACAGCTTTTTTCAGCTCTTTTTCAGCTTCATCTTTCTGCTTTGCACTTGTTACATTTTTTAAAGCGGATTTTATTTTAGCTTTAAAGTGTTTATTATATTCAGTTCTCTTAGGTGTCTGCCTTGCTCTTTTCTGAGCTGATTTATGTCTTAATGGCATCTAATTTTTGTCCTTTTTATACTATAATTATACGTTTATTATTGCTTAATTCAAATTTAATTTCAAAAATAGCCATAACCTAATTGAAAATCAATTTACTATTTAACGCCTAAGCCATTTGGCGGCGTATTTTCTGAAAAAAATCACTAAAATTAATGGAAAAATTGAAAAACAGGATCCTCTGGGTTGATGATGAAATTGAGCTTTTACGCTCAAATATCCTCTTTCTGGAAGATAAAGGCTATTTTGTAGAAAAAGCTACCAATGGTGAAGATGCCGTTGATATGGTTAAGGAAAAAGATTTCGATCTTATTTTTCTTGATGAAATGATGGCAGGAATGGGCGGACTTAAAACCCTTGCCTCTATTAAAGAGGTGCAGCCTAATGTACCGGTAGTAATGGTCACGAAAAATGAAACAGAATCCCTGATGGAGCATGCTATTGGAGCAAAGATATCAGATTACCTGTTAAAGCCTGTTAACCCTAACCAGATACTTCTTGTCTGCAAAAAATTCCTTGAAGGCAAACGTATAAAGAGCGAAACTGTTTCACGGGATTATATACAGGAGCTCAACAAAATAAATATGGCCATGATGGAACCGCTGGATTATAACGACTGGATAAAAATTAACAGCGATCTTACCCAGTGGGAAATGGAGCTTGATGACCATCCTGAGCTTGGTTTAAAAGATACTGTTCTTGCAACAAGAAAAGAATGCAATGCGGAGTTCTGCCGTTTCTTTGAGCGAAATTACGTTGAGTGGATCCACGAAAAGAAAGAAGGTCCCGTATTTTCAAACGGTATAGTTGAAAAATACGTTCTGCCGGAGCTTGGCACACATAAATCAGTTTTCTTTTTTGTTATTGACTGCTTAAGGCTTGACCAGTGGATGCTGATGGAAAAAATGCTCTATGATTATTTCAAGATATCCAAGGATTTCTATTACGGCATGATTCCTTCTGCTACACCTTACGCAAGGAATGCAATCTTCAGCGGTCTTTTCCCGAGTGATATAGAAAAACATTACCCCGAGCTTTTTGCAAAAGGAGAAGATGATGAGAACAGCAAGAACAATTATGAAAAGGAATTCCTGCAGAAGCTTCTGGACAGGAAAAGAATTAAGCTGAGAAATGAATTAAGATATGTTAAGATACTTGATGCTGAATTCGGCAAAGGAATAGAAAATAAAATTTCAAGCTTTTCAAATACTCATCTGAATGCTATAGTAGTGAACTTTGTCGATATACTTGCACATAACCGCTCAGATAACGCTGTACTTAAGGAAATTGCTCCCGATGAATCAGCATACCGTTCATTGACTCAGTCATGGTTTGAGCATTCATCGCTATTCAGTATGTTCAAAATACTTTCTCAGCAGAAAGATATTAAGATCATTGTTACCACAGATCACGGCAGCATACGCTGTATGCGCGGGGCCAAGGTGCTTGGTGACAGGGAAACTTCAACAAACCTGCGCTACAAATACGGCAGGAATGTTAAGATAGATGACCGCCAGGCAATATTTATACGCAACCCGCATGACTATAAGCTCCCCAAACGAGGCGGCATAGTAAATTATGTTGTAACAAAGGAAGATTTTTATTTTGTCTATCCAACTGATTACCATTATTACCTTAATCATTATAAGAATACATTCCAGCACGGCGGGATATCAATGGAAGAACTGATTCTGCCGGTAATTACCCTGGAACCGAAATCGTAAATTATATTTTATGGAACGCGATTTTGCCGTTATTACCAAAAACGAAAACGAAACAATAAAACTTGGTTCTGAAATTGCATCTTCGCTTAAGAGCGGAGATGTAATTGCTTTATACGGCGATCTTGGCAGCGGCAAAACAAGGCTGGTAAAAGGTATCTGCCAGGGACTTGATGTAAAGCAGATGGTAAACTCACCAACCTTTATAATAGTAAATGAATACAGCTCGCAGAAATTCCATAACATATACCACTTTGATCTTTACCGTATGCGTTCAGAAGATGAAGTGCTTGGTATGGGTTTTGAAGAATATATGAATTCCGGGGGTATTGTATTAATTGAGTGGCCTGAGCATGTTGAAAGACTGCTTCCGTATAATACCATTAAGATACATATTTCTCATACTGTAGAAGATGAAACTCATCGCTGGATCAAAATAGAAAGACCCGGAAATTGAAATTACTTCTGATAAATTCCGGTGAGAGATCAGCCTTTACTGCATTAATTAATGACGGGATTTCCAAAGTATATTTTGCATCTGAATTCATTAATACAGAAAAAAATTCTGATAAAACCCCGGATAAGCTTATTCACTGCCTTGAAAAGCTTTCAAAAGAAATTGATCTTAATTCAACAGATGCAATTGCAGTTACTACCGGTCCCGGTTCATTTACGGGTATCCGTGTGGGACTCTCACTGGCAAAAGGAATAGCCTTTGGTACTGAAAAGAAAATAATCCCGATAAATAATTTTGAGCTTATCTTAAACAGAATAAATGATATTTTACACGATAAAACATACTGTGTAATAATAGAGGCAAAGCTGCCTGAATATTATTATTCCGTTTATAATAATGGAAAATTCGTACAATCTGGTGCAGATATACTTGAAAATCTTCAAAATTTCCTTAAAAATGATACAATTATAGTGGGAGATTTTGACGATGAAACTCAATTAAAACATTGTTATTTTGAGTATATTAATGTGAAGAATCACAAAAATGAGCTTGATGCAATGGCTCATTTGGCGAAGGTTGAGTTTGGGAAAGGTCATTTATATGATGCATCCGTTATTGAACCGCTTTACATGAAGGATTTTAATTTCAAGAAAACTTAAAGAAGAATATTTAGTAATTTTATACTGATAACATGTCCTGGTTTAAGAGAACAAAGCAAAACATAGCAACTCAGGAAAAAAAAGAGCTTGGTGAAGGTCACTGGATTAAGTGCCCTAAGTGTGATGAGATAATGCACAAAAAACAGTGGGAAAACAATTTCTACCTGTGCACTAAATGCGACTACCATTTCCGCATAGGCAGCGAAGAATACTTTAAAATACTTTTTGATAACGGAGAGTATAAGGAGTTTGACAGGAAAGTAACATCCAAGGATCCGCTGGATTTTGTGGATACAAAAAAATATAAGGACAGGATATCTGACACAATAAAGCAGACAGGTCTTTATGATGCAATACGCAACGGCTTTGGTAAAATTAACGGCAAAGAAGCTGTTATAAGCGCGATGGATTTCAAGTTCATTGGCGGCTCAATGGGCTCTGTAGTTGGCGAAAAAATTGCGCGCGGAATTCAGAAAGCAATAAAAGAAAAGTGTCCCTACATTATAATATCAAAATCAGGCGGTGCAAGAATGATGGAAGCGGCAATATCACTTATGCAGCTTGCAAAATCATCAGCATGGCTTGCAAAATTAGCAGAACATAAATTACCGTATATATCCGTATTAACTGATCCAACTACCGGTGGTGCATCAGCAAGCTTTTCCATGCTGGGTGATGTGAATATTGCCGAGCCCGATGCATTGATAGGTTTTGCAGGTCCAAGGGTAGTAAGACAGGCTACTGGTAAAGACCTACCAAAAGGTTTCCAGCATGCAGAGTTTGTTCAGGAGCATGGTTTCCTTGATTGCGTTGTAAACCGCAAAGATCTTAAAGATAAGATCTACCAGTTCATGAAATATATGCATGATTAATTTTAAAGGATATTGTTTCCTGCACATATTTCTTAACGGATAATCATATGAAGATACTGCGCAATATTGCTGCTGCACAAAAGCTTACTTCACAATTCAGAGCTTCAAAAAAAACAATTGGATTTGTGCCTACTATGGGCTACCTGCATGAAGGGCATTTATCTCTTGTAAGGGCTGCAAAGAAAAAAGCTGATATTGTTATAGTAAGTATATTCGTTAATCCCCTGCAATTCGGACCAAAAGAAGATTTCTCCAGGTATCCCCGTGATTTTAAGCGCGATGAAATGCTGTGCAGAAATGCCGGTGTGGATTATATTTTCTATCCAGATGTAAAAGAAATGTATCCTGAAGGATTTTCTACATTTGTGGATACAGAAGTTATTACTTCTTTCCTTGAAGGGAAAATACGCCCGGGCCATTTTAAAGGAGTAACAACAGTAGTACTTAAATTATTCAATATTGTTCAGGCAAATTTTGCAGTGTTCGGGCAAAAGGATGCGCAGCAATCTGCCGTAATTAAAAAAATGGTGAGCGATCTTAATATCAATACCAGGATAATTGTTGCTCCTACGGTAAGGGAAAAAGACGGGTTGGCAATGAGCTCGAGGAATGTTTATTTGGATAAAGAACAGAGAGCTGATGCAGCATATCTTTTTAAGGCACTTGAATATGCTAAACGTAAAATTCAGCTTGAAAACTACAATAAAGATATAGATTTCCTGAAAGGACAGATGTCCAAGCTTATCAAATCCAGGAAAACGGCAACAAAAATAGACTATATATCGTTTAATGATAATGAAACGCTAAGGGAGCTTAATTCCCTGAAAACAGCCCCAAAAACGGATATTTTAATAAGTTTGGCCGTAAGGTTTGGCAAAGTAAGGTTAATTGATAATATAGTAATTAAGCGTTAATTTTGTAATCAGGTTAATTGTTAGCCTGTTTTTTAAGAAAGGTAACCCCGAATTATGGAACGTATAATGTGCAAATCAAAGCTTCACCGGGCAACTGTAACCCAGGCTGAGCTTTATTATGAAGGCAGCGTGACAATTGACGCAGACCTTATGGATGCTGCTGACATTCTGCCGTATGAAAAGATACAGGTTGTAAATATCAACAACGGTTCAAGGTTTGAAAGTTATGCAATTGAAGGAAAACGCAGGAGCGGTACTATTTGCATAAACGGTGCTGCAGCAAGAAATGCAGCTGTGGGTGATCATATCATAATCATTACCTACGCCAATTATACTGAAGAAGAGTTAAAGACCTTTAAACCCACAATTATATTAATGGATAAGGATAACACTATTAAGGATATCAAACATACAAACGAAATTCTGGAAGTATAATTATATTCTTATGAATAAGACCATCACAATATTATTTGCTTTGATAATTTTTTCTGCCGGCTCACATCTTTTTGCCCAGAAAATGTATAAAGTTGATTACGAATCACAGGCTGATTTAAAAGTTTATGTGGTTTCGTATGAATCGCAGGCTGATCTTAATGTTTACATGGTAAAATATGAATCTCAGGCAACAAAGGATGGTTTGTGGTATAATGTTGCCTATGAAAGCCAGGCAGATTTTAAATTGTACTTTGTGGATTATGAATCACAGGCTGACCTGAAAATATATTTTGTTGATTACGAGTCACAGGTTGGATGGAAAAATAAACAAAAGGAATATTTGCTGAAATTCAAGAATTAAACTTTTTTAATCTTTCAAATATACATCATCCTTCTTTATACCTGAATTTAAATCTAACATTTAATGCCGATAACAGATACTGATTTCAACAACAAAAAATCAGCTTTCCTGGAAAACCAGCTTGCTGAAATGATGCGGAAAGTTAAAGAGACTGAAGCTAATGTGAACAAAAAGCTTGCTGTTGCAATACTTGCAGCGGGATTGGGCAAACGTATGAAGAGTCCCGATAAGCCAAAGGTAATGTTTGAAATTAATAGCCGGCCTATGATAGATTATGTTGTGGAGCTTGCATTTAAGGTCAACGCGGAAGTTGTTGTGCCAATAGTCGGTCACCACCGTGAACAGGTTATAGACTTTCTTAACAAAAAATTCCCAGGTAAAGATATTAAATATGCCGTCCAGGCTGAGCAGCTTGGCACCGGGCATGCTGTTATACAGACAGAAAGCCTTTTAAAAGATTTTGACGGCGAGATACTGATACTCTCAGGTGATGTTCCGCTATTAAAATATGAAACAGTTGAAGAGCTTATCAACGAACATTTTTCAGCAGGTAATGAAGCTACCTTGCTTACTACAGTTTTCAATGATTCTTACGGATACGGCAGGATAGTCCGTGATGCAGAAGGTAACTTCAGTAAAATTGTTGAAGAAAAAGATGCAACAGAAGAAGAAAAAAAGATAAAAGAAATAAATCCCGCAATATACATAGTTAACTCAAAAGTATTGTTTGATGCGTTATCAAAAATATCTCCGGAAAATAACCAGAAAGAATATTACCTTACAGATATCTTCCACTTCATCCCCAAAGAAAAGACCGGAACCGTTGTAACTGATGATGAGCTTGAAGTTACAGGCGTGAATTCAATTGAGCAGCTTAAAGAAATGGAAGATGCATTGAATTCACGTAAATAAATTGGCTCAAATACCGCAAAAAAAATCGATTTTTACACAATATTACCCCGAAGATCTTATAGCTCTTTTTGCTTCATCTTTAATACTCTTTACAATGATTTATTTTTCAGCAACAGGTCATATTAAAGATACATCATCCATAATTACACCTGCTGTATCGTTAATGGTACTGACTTTCTTTATGAGCTACCAGAAGAGCAGTAAGTCATTAACTGTAAAGTTCCTTAGAAGCTATCTTCACATACCATTTTACGGAATAATATTCAGTGCATTTCAGAGCTTTATCCACAAGCTGAACCCGAATGATTATGACAGCTTATTATTAAATGCAGATCTTACGATATTCAGGTTTGATATAACCAGGTGGTTTGAGCCATACATAAGCAAAGGTTTAACTGAAGTACTTACTCTTTCATATTTTTCTTATTATATACTCCCTACTTTGACTTTTGTATTATTGTTCTTTACAAAAGAACCTGCTGCATTTCTGAAGGCAAGGAATTACCTGCTTGCAATTGTAATTGGCTGGTACGGTGCATTTATTTTTTACCTGGTATTACCGGCAGCCGGACCCGATATTGCTTTCCCTGAACATTACACAGTAACCTTACAGGGTTTATCGCCAATTACAAATATGTATCTTGATAGCCTTGGAAAATATTTAAGGGAATCGTTCGTGCGCAATACTTTCCCCAGTATGCATTTTGGTA
The DNA here is from genome assembly GCA_964577645.1 of uncultured Ignavibacteriales bacterium. Lineage (GTDB taxonomy): Bacteria > Bacteroidota > Ignavibacteria > Tepidaquicellales > OLB5 > OLB5. The sequence continues at coordinate 4,515 of CAZOAP010000029.1, read as the reverse complement.
TAATACTTATTACAAATTACTTCGCATACAGGTATAAAAAGAAATATTTCCTGTTAGTAACACTTCCACTTGGTTCAATGCTGGCAATAGCTACACTTTACCTAAGGCAGCATTATCTTATAGATCTGGCTGGCTCACTGCCGGTTGCAGCAATAAGCATATATCTATCCGGAAAAATAATCTCAAAAACATCAGCAGCAACACTGAAGTAAACTATGCTTTGTGATGAGTATGCTCAGCCATATCCTGCCCGTCAGGAAAGTGAAGTGAGAGATCTACATCAATATCAGGATGCAAGCTTTTTGATACAGGGCAATGCAGTGCAACTGCTTCCAGTATTCCCCGTTTATCAAACGGTATCCCTGCAGGAAAAATTATTTCAGCAACCAGCCTTATTACCCTGCGGGGTGAATCAGTGCTCATATGTTTTTCGATCCTGCAGGTTGCCCCGGTCATATTAATTTCACGGTCCTGTGCCGCAATTCCCATTGTTGTTAAATAACATACAGCCAGTGATGTCGCAAGCAGATCTGTTGGTGAAAAGCTTTCACCTTTTCCCCTGTTATCAACAGGTGCATCAGTTTCTAAAACTACACCGCTGGGTGTGTGAATGGCTTTGCAGTGCAAGCCGCCTTCATATGCTGTTTTTATTTCAACCATAAATTTTCGCTCTCTTTCTTATGATTCCTTACTACAAAATTAACTGATTTTTCTTCATATTGTTCTGCCTAAATAAGTGATAATAAACAACAAAGGGACAAATAATATGCCCCTTTTGTATAATTTTATATCATTTATATGTTTATTTCTGAGCTATAGTCCTGGTAAGTCTT
>CAZOAP010000029.1:0-3672 GCA_964577645.1 uncultured Ignavibacteriales bacterium | reverse complement strand
TCAAGCTGTGACTGACGCGCATAATCAATAGCATTTCCAAGAGTTTTTAGCGTTTCCTGTGGTGAATGGAATCCCATGGAATTTTCCGCTGCCACAAAATCCCACCTTAACTGTGCCCGCCTGTGAAGCTTTCTTGCTTCCTTCAGCTGCTCATCGGTTGCGCCTGCATCTTTTGCCGCTTTAATGGAATTTATCGCATCAACTATTGCTTTTTCTGATCTCACCATCTGCTCATAAACTCTATCCTGTATGGTCTTTATTCTTCCGGTTAGCTCTTCTTCGCTCCATTTATGACAGGTCTGGCATGCATTGTTAATATTTCTCAGCGGACTCCTTATCCAGTGATTGGTGACTTTCACTGAACCAACTCTTTCATACGGCATATGGCAATCAACACATGTCACACCGCTTTTTGCGTGAATGCCAGTTGACCATGTTTCAAACTCAGGGTGCTGCATTTTTATCATCGGCGCACCGGAAGTTTCATGGTCCCAATCCTTAAACCCGTATTCATCATAGTAAGCTTCGATGCTGTCAACAGATAAACCCTTATCCCACGGGAAAGTTAAATATTTACCTTCACCTTTAAAATAATATTCAACATGGCACTGCCCGCAAACATAACTGCGCATTTGTTCCCTGGAAGCTTTTGTAACATCAATTCCCCTGCGCTGCATTGCTTCAATAAATGCAGGACGGCTTACGCGAAGCTCCATAGTTTTTGGATTGTGGCAGTCAAGGCATCCTATACCTTTATCATAATGCGCACCAACATCCTTGAACATTGCTTTGTAGAATGCTTCAGTTCCCATTTTTTCAACATCAACCAGCACCTGTGAGCTTTTACAGCTTATACATGTGTTAGGTGTTTTATCATTTACGCGCTGTGTGTTTTTTACATCAGTAATTGCCCAATAGTGTCCGCGTTCTTCTCGGTAATCTTTGCTGAACGGGTAGCCGGCAAATAATGTTTTTAAAACGGGATATTTATCAAGCTTCTGGTAATTTTCTGAGCCACCGTAAAAAGTGGGACCTTCCATTATCTCTGTCTTTTTGTATGAATCATATTCATACGGAAAGTTCTCTCCCCATACCTTGGGATCAGTTTCCTGGTCGCCCACCGGTTTAAAAACGGAAGGGTAAAGATTTGCTTCCTGTTTCTTTTCAAATACATTAACAAGCAGCAAAGTTATACCAACGGTTACAAGTGCAGTTAAAAAAAAGAACAGATAATATTTTTTACTTATCGGGTTCGCCATGATAATATTGTAGTTTGTTTATTTCAAATTGTTATTTCAATTTACTTTTTTGCCTTTTTACTTTTCCTTTTTACTTAAGATGTCCAACACTCCTGTGACATGATGTGCATTCAAGTTTAGTGTTATCAGTTTCATGAAAAGTAATTGCAGATATTACTGTTTTATGGCAATAACGGCAGTTAGCTTCAAGTATATCCCTGTTCCTTTGATTTACCTGTATGGGTTCGTGGAAATCGCCTGATGTAAAAGCATAGCTGTGGTTCCATCCGTTCAAAGCTTTGGTGAACCATTTGCCTGCAAAATCTTTTGGTGTATGGCAGTCATTGCATGTAGCAACAGAGCGGTGCGAAGCCCTTTGCCATCCGTGATATTCATCATTCATTATATGACAGTTATCACAGGCTGCTGGGTCATCCTGCATGTATGAGTATCCCTTTGCGTAATAGAATGTTGCTGCTCCTAAACCTGCCGCTATACCCAGAAATATTGATAAAAACAGGTAAATCTTTACCATTTCTCAGTATTATTATTGGATAAACTAAAAATTCCTATATTTATTTTAAATTTCAAGTGCATTTTAAAATTAATACCATCGGGAGCTTTTTAAAGCTCCCTTTGGTAATTGATACAGGCATTATCAATTGAATTTTTCATCCAACTGACATTACAAATTTGCTCAATATTTTTCAGCATTCATTTGACTTAAGTCAAAGCAAATAAAAAAGGGAGCAAATTAGCTCCCTTAAATTTGAAACATATTATCTATCAAAATTATTTAAACACAAAAAAGAATGTCATTCTTGCAACAACATCAGCTTTACGTTCAGTGCCTGATGAGCTTTTTGCGGAGTATGAATTAACCCAAACATTCGGCATAAAATGAATGTTCTCTATTGGCATGTAATCAAGTCCAGCGGTGATAAAATTCTCTTTGTAGCCTGTGGAATCATTCTTTGTATCAGGGTTATACATATCATACCTTGCAAAAGCATTAAGTACCGGTTTATTTTCTTTGCCAAGCAGGTTGCCCCATATAAATGCACTTACACCAAAAGGCACCACATCAATATCTTTACCGCCTGCATTTTTCTGAGTCTGCTGAAAAGCTTCAACGCCGAAATTGAATTTCTCGTAGGTATAACCCACAAAACCTTTTAATGTTGTTTTATTTTTATCATCAGCTGCCGGTTCATAATCTGCATATACTTCCATTTGCAGACCTTTTACAGGTTTTGCATAAAGTGTTCCATAGTATTTCTTGAACTTGTTTATTTCCGGTTTCTGCCCGTTGCCGTTGCCAATCATTAACCCAAACCCATAATTGCCTGCTTTATCAAACCTGCCTTTTGCAGTTACACCAAGATCACTTGCAATTCCAAGTCCTCTCATATCAATAATTGTTTTTTCTATTGAGCGGTAATTCCAAGCTTTTTCATTCAGTGCCCATGAAAAAGTTGGTGTGGGTATAAGTCCAATTGCAAAACTTACTTTTTCAAACGCCTTCCACTCAACAAAAGCAGTTTTAATGAATAAGCCAAGCCTTGTGCTTGTCAGGATCTTATCGTTACCCTCAAGAAGTATCTGAGAAGAGAACTTATCATTGAAAGTGTAATCGTAGCCTAAATAAGCGCGCCTCAATTCAAATCCCTGGAATGAATTTGGATAACTTCCGTACTGCAGTGAGCTTCCGCTGGAATCACCTGATACTTTAAAGAAGTAATCACCAAACACATATCCCCAAACCTTCCCCCCCTTTTCAACAGGAGTGGTATTTTGGCTGTATACGGCAGAGCATAGTAATAAAATTGCAAAAATGGGTATAAATAGTCTATTCATCAGCTTTAGTATGTTTAATTTGTGTTAAATTCTTAATATTTAATGTAAAATTACAGTTAAGCAGTTAAGTTATTGTAAAAATATCATTAAGTTTCTGTTAAGAAAAAGCCCCCCAAATATCCATAAACAGGATGTCCGGGGGGCAACGTGTTACCAAATAAAGAAACTTAATTTATAATTAACATCTTTCACACTAACGTAACAATGCATGTTAAATTCAGACTCAATTGTTAAGATTAAATGAAGATGTTATAACAGCAGATTTACTTAACATAGCATGAATGCGGCAGTATTTTTCCTCAGAAATTTTTATTGCCCGTTCAATTACAGCAGCATCAAGCTCACTGCCTGTGAAATTATATGTTAAGTGCATTTTTGTATAAACCTTAGGGTGAACGTCTGCTTCTTCAGCGGTAACATCAACCCAGAACTTTTCAATTTTCTTCCGTGATTTACCGATTATCAACACGCAATCCATCATAGTACAGCCTGCAAGTGCCTGCAGCAGCAATTGTGCCGGCGATGCTGCAGATGCATTTTCACCTGAATCCATTAAAACAATTTTTCCGTTATCCGT
>CAZOAP010000028.1:0-19406 GCA_964577645.1 uncultured Ignavibacteriales bacterium | reverse complement strand
AATGGATAAAGGAATTAAAATAAATTTCACCGAAAGTAATAAATACTTTGTTCATGCAGATCCTGCACTGCTTGATATAATACTTGAAAATTTATTTACCAATGCCGTAAAATACTCAAATGATAGCAAACAGATCGATGTTAAGATAAAGAGGTCTGGAAATGAAATTACATGCTCTATTCAGGATTATGGGATAGGTATGAATAATGAACAGCTTTTAAAAGTATTCGACAGGTTTTACAGGAGCGATGCGGCAAGAAGTACTGATGCAGGTGGACATGGAATCGGTATGGCTATTGTAAAAAGACTTACAGATCTGCAGAATATTAAGATCAAATTTACCAGCGAAATCTCAAAAGGTACTCTGGTGAACTTAACATTTGACTCAAAGAATAACCCAAATACCTAATTTTACACTAATTTAATTTTTTATCGTTTTTTAAGAATCCATTAACCTTCCTTTTAGGTGTAATGGGTTAATTTTGTATGTTTGAAGGTTATTCCTTTTTCGATAAACAGGTAAAACATACTGAAAATTGATAAATAATAAATTAAAAATAATCGAATAATGACAAATAATAATTTTACATTTAACGGTATAAAATTTTTTACAGGAATTCTGTTTATAATTTTTATATTTGCCTCCGAAACATTTTCGCAAGGCTGGTCTCCGGTTGGCGGCGGAACTAATTGGGAATATTCATTGGTAGTTTATAACAATGAATTGTATGCAGGTGAACAAGGCGGAAGCGGCGGACATGGTGTTAAAAAATTTGACGGATCATCATGGAGTGATTTTGGAGGTATCAATGGCACAGTAAATGCAATGATAGTTTACAACGGAGAATTAATTGTGGGTGGTTCATTTACGTTAGCAGGCGGATTAGATGTAATGAACATTGCAAGATGGGATGGTACTACATGGTCTGATGTTAGCGGAGGACCCAATAGCATCGTTTCTTCATTCGCAGTATATAACGGTGATCTGATAGTTGGCGGTTATTTTACAATGGTTGAAAACATGAGCGCAAATCATATAGCAAAATGGAATGCAAACGGCAGCTGGGCTGCAATGGGCAGCGGAACTAACTCTCAGGTTATGGCTTTAACAACTTACAACAACAAATTAATTGCAGGCGGATTCTTTTCAACTGCCGGGGGAATTTCTGCAAACCACATTGCACAGTGGGATGGCACTAACTGGTCACAAATCGGTTCGGGTGTTACAGGTATAGTATATTCAGCAGCTTCAGGCAATGGTAAATTATATGCAGGCAGTCTTTCTTCGTCGTATCAGTGTATAACAAGCTGGGATGGTACTTCCTGGTCAAATCTTGGAAGTGGGGTTGGTGGCGGTATGTACCCGTATGTGTTTACTATACTTGTTCATGGAACAGATGTTTATGCAGGAGGATTATACACAACTGCCGGCGGACAAACAGTTAACGGAATAGCAAAATGGGATGGTAATATGTGGTCAGGGTTAGGGAGCGGTTTTGGTTACGGGAATGTCTGCGGTGCATATGCATCATGCTTATATAATGGTAAACTAGTTTGCGGCGGCATCTTCAGTTCACCTTCTTCTAATGTTGCTCAATGGGATGGATTACTGACAGGTGTAAATAATACCAACACAACATTACCTGATAATTATAATTTGACACAAAACTATCCAAACCCGTTTAATCCAACAACCAACATAAGTTTCAGTTTACCTAAACAGGGACGTGTAAAACTTACAATTTTTGACGGTACAGGCAGAGAAGTTTCACAGATCGTAAATGAAGATCTTTCAGCAGGTAATTATACTTACAGCTATAATGCTGCGAATCTTGCAAGCGGGATTTACTTTTACAAACTCAGTGTCAATGATTACGTTTCCGTTAAAAAAATGACCTTAATAAAATAATTTTTTTTCATCGTTTAATATTGTTGTAAAAAAAGGAGAGTGATACCACTCTCCTTTTTTCATTTTATCTGTAAGCATTGACTTGTTCTTTGGGAAGTAATTTATACTCAAGTTTAATATAATATTTATAGAGTGAATGAAAATAAATTTCTTATATCAATTAGAATAACTAAATTATAAGAATAATTTAATTTCAAAAATAGAAAATGATCGAAAAAATTAAAGAATTATTCAACGAATTCACATTTTTGAACCCAAGGGACTTGTTTCAAATTACCTCAATAATGAAACTAAAACACATTACCTCAGGAGAACATCTGGTAAGAGAGGGCGAATTGAATTATAACGGCTACAGAGTTATAAAAGGTTTGTTGGCTCATTATATTATTGATAAGAATGAGGAAAAGAAAACACTGTTATTTGTTCCTGAGGGGAGGTTTTCAGGCTCACTGCAAACCACATTATACAAAAAGCCGGCTGATGAGAATATTGTCGCCCTGGAAAACAGTTTACTTGTAAGCTGCGATACCAGGGAACTTGAAAAACTTGCCTCGGATAATATCAGGATACTGAAAATTATTAACCAAAGCTGGAAAGATATCATTCTTGATGCTGCTACCCGAATTAAGTTTTTGATAGCATACAGCCCTGAAGAGCGTTATTTGCACTTCACTAAAACCTATCCTAACTTAGAGCTTCGTATTAAACAAAAAGACCTTGCTACATTTCTTGGTGTAACAGTAAGTTCGTTATCACGTATAAGAGCACGTATAATTAAAAAATAAATAATTATAAAAATAAATTTTACCCTGAAAACCTGTACTTTATTCCCGATTTAAATTTCACAGTTTTCGGAACAGAAAAGTAACTATTTAACCAATATCATTTTTTTAGTTTCAAAGTAATCCCCTGCGCTTAATTTATAGAAATAAATACCAGAAGGAATGTTTGACATATTTATTATTACAGAATATGTTCCCTGCTGCATGTTCCCGTTTACAACTGTCATCACTTCATTTCCCGGAACATCGTATATCTTTATGTTTACAAGTTGCGCTGCAGGTATTGAGAAACAAATTGTGGTAGACGGGTTAAAAGGATTCGGAAAGTTTTGTTCCAGGTTAAAGGATAAAGGCGTTTGGTTTGATAACTGTGTTACTCCTACAAGTCCGTCATTCTTACTTATAGAGCCTGAGTATGTAACTGCCCACATTCTGTTACCAGTTCTTGCTTTGCCAATGAACATATATGGATTATTTGAAGGATTGGAGTAGTCCGCGGTCCAAGTTGTTCCGTTATTTGTGCTTTTATAAATAATACCTGCATAACGTGTCATCCATGTATTGGTGCCGTCTCCTGTAATGCCGGTTACAATGTCTTCTCCGGGCATAGGGGTTACAACCCATGTACCATTGTTAGTAGTCTTGCATACAGCCGTATCGCTGCCGCATAAACCGGTTGCAGAATTGTTAAACCAAATGGAATATACATTATTGTTTCCAGGGATTATTTGAGTTACCCAGTTTAATCCGCTGTTTGATGAATAATAAATTATGCCGGTATTTGTTCCAAAATAGTAATTAGAACCAGAAGCAAATAAACCACTCGAACAGTACAGGTTCCCCTGAGCAGCCAGGAACATACCGGTAGAATCCCAGTTAACACCGCCATTCGTTGTTTTCCAAAGCGACCACCTGCCTCCAACAGGATCACATAACAAAAATCCGTTCGTTGCTGAAGACATCCAGATCCCTTCAATTCCGCCGTTGTTTTGTGCAATCTGAGTAAATACCTGAGTCCAGTTAGTACCCCCGTTTGTTGTTCGCATTAAAAAATTTGCAGGTATATTGTTATTATAGTAGCTTACTAGTGCTGTGTTAGCGTCGATCCCAAAAATGAAAAAATTATGGTATGCTGACGGATTGTTGACAGTTATCCAGTTAGTTCCGCCATTTGTTGTCCGTAATACTTTGCCTGAGTAACCGCAAATCCATGCATTGTTATTATCAATTGCTGAAACATTTGTAAGTGGTGTGTTTATTCCTGATGTCTGTTCTATCCATTGGGAATATGTACACATTGCCAAACTGATCAATAATGCTGCTGTACTGAAGATTTTTTTCATTTGTTCCTTTAAATAATTAATAAAATACACTGAAATGAATTACATTTTTTTAGATACATCAATAAATCAAAAAATGAATATTTACAAAATGCATCAAATGTGTTATTTCTGATAAAAAGGAAATACAATACGATGGTAGATCAAACAACCCACACATACAATCCCAAGAGCATCCAGCATAAACAAAGAAGTTGCCATTACTGCAATAACCAGCGAAGCAATGGGAAGATCTATATTGAGCATTATTGATGAAGCAAGCAAACAAAGAAAACCCAAACGTGATGCAAAGACTTTCGGGGCTTTATCGATCATTTTGGGTTTCCATCTGAACAATTTACTGAGAGATATCGAAATAAATCGAATCGGGCTTAACTGACCGCTGGTAAATGCTCTAATACAATAGTCACATGCCGCAATATAGAGAAATAAAGGGTTGCGCGTAAAAACAGATAGTAATACCAGAATAACGCTGATGAAAATTGTAAATTGATTTACATAACTATCAATTTTTTCGTTTGAAACAGGGCAAATTATATTCTTAAACATTGGATTACTCTTTAAATGAAGGCAATTATACAAAATAATGTAAGAAATAAAAATTGTCTTAAGACAATTTCGGTAAGATGAAAAAACAATGATCAATTAAGTAAAGATTTATCCTGATGAAAACATAAAAAAAGGGAAGATAAATTTATCTTCCCTTAGCCGTGCGGGAGGGGGGACTTGAACCCCCATGCCTTGTGAGCGCCACCCCCTCAAGATGGTGCGTCTGCCATTTCGCCACTCCCGCAATGTATAAAACAAAAAAACTTTAATGTGTACCTGTTGAAATCATTGCGTTTCTGCCATTTCACTTCTCAAGTCTTCGACTCGAAAAGTCGTAGGCCACTACCGCAAAACCGAATATTCTGATTCTTCAGAAATCCATTAAATTGATATATTTTTACAAAAAGAGCACTATTTTACAACCGGAATTACAAATTTAATAATTTTGATATTCATTTAAAAGATACTAAATTTATCTGATAAGGCTTAATATTGATCTGTATAGAATGACCTTTGGAAAAAGCAAAAGGCGGTAATCAGCCGCCTTTTTGGGGGAAAAACTGAAAAACAGTTTATGCTGAAATTAATTCTTTTTTGTTTTTCGTTTTATGAAAAATATCCTTTATTTCACTATCCATTTTTACTTTTATATGACCCAGCATGATAGCCTGTATCTTATTTTCTTCCGCAATATTATTAAGCCTGGTAACATATGTAAAATATTTGCTCATATAAACTTTTGCTTCTTTAAGATTACCGGCAGCATTATAGCTTTCACTGTATATTTTATATATTTTACTGAGATCTTTGTATGAATTTGAGGATATAGCCAGCTCTTCTGCTGACCTTAAATAGTCATTAACTTTTTCTGTATCGTTAAATTTCAAATAAAGCTTTGCCAGCCCAGTATTTATTCTTAACAAATTGACTTTATCATTCGATAATTGTGAATTCTTAAGTCCTTCAAAGAAATATTTTTTACTTCCGCAATAATCATTCAACTCAAGATGAAGCTCACCGATCTCACATAAGGTATGATCAATAGAGCTTTTATCACCAATTTCAGTGTAATATCTTAAAGCACGGTTATAATATTTAATCGCCTCAGGGAAACACCTCATGTTCTTATAAGCTTTGCCCAGATTGCTGTAAACCTGTATTTCAGCCTGCCTGTTGCCGAACTTTTTCATAATTATCATTGCTTCAGTAAGGTATGTGATGGCATTTGCATATTCACCCATGTAGTTGTATGTTCTTCCAATGTTGGCAAGAGTAAAGCTTTCATCAATTAAATTTTTCTCTGCCTGGGTTTTCTTAAGTGCTTCTATAAAATAAAGCAATGCTTCCTGGTAACGTCCCATCTCCAGGTAAACTATACCAAGATTATTATATAATGCATAGTGTACAGGAACCCCGGCACTTTTATATAAGCTCAGGCTTTCAAGATAATTGTTAAGTGAAGCCCTCAGATCACCATACTGCTGATATGAAAGACCCCTGTTACAAACAACACTTGCTGAAAAGGAAAGGTCAGTTAATTTATCCAGAACAAATAAGCATTTATCATAATATTCAATAGCTTTTGTAAAATCACTTAAATTGTAATATACATTTGCTATTGCATTCAGTGTTCTTGTCTCACCTTTTTTATCATTTAATTTAGTGTATAAGCTTAAGGCTTCGTCATAATATTCTATAGCAGCTTCAAAATTTGATGTTAACCTGCAAGCTATACCAGCATTTAGATATGCTTCTGCCAAGCCGCTTGTATAGCCTGATAACAATGAAAGGCTTATTGCTTCCTTGCTTTTCTTAAGTGCCAGTGATGCGTTGTTTTTTAAAGCATCCTTAACTGCAAGATTCAACCGGTCTGCTTCCGGGTTGCTGTTCATTAATTTTGTATTTTCTATAGTGTTCATTTTGGTGTTGGATGAATTAAAGTTCAAGGTTATTTAATTAGAGACATTTTTTTGATATCCCTGTAATTACCTGCCTGGAATTCATAAAAATAAATTCCTGTAGAAAGATTTTTATTAGTGTAATTGATGCTGTAGCTGCCTTTTTCCATATATCCCTCTGCCAAAACATCCACAACTTTTCCAAGCATATCATAAACAACTAGCTTAACGTTAACTGATTCTGACAGATCGAATTTAATTACCGTGGATGGATTGAACGGGTTCGGGAAGTTCTGGTGTAATACAAAGCTCTCCGGCTGGTTAACATTGCTTTCTGTGCTGTTGTTTTCATCCTTTATCATAACTGTTGAAATTGCCGAGCTGTTGCTTTGGCCGTCAACAATTAACTCACTGTACCCTGTTACATAAACTGATGAGCTGCTGTTATTTTCTGATACTGAAATATCTTTTGCAACATCTTCGCTGTTTCCGGACATGCTGTATCTGTTTACATCAACATTATATCCCTGATTGTTTATTTTAACAGTCGCATAATCATGGTTCTGGTTAGTTCCCCAGCTGGCACCTGTAACAATAACCTTATTTCCCGGAAGAAGAGCAATTGCATTTGCAACGTCGCTTCCGTTACCCGGGCCGTTGTATGTTGAAGACCATTTTTGTGTGCCTGAAAAATTGTATTTTACTGTAAGGTAATCCAGGCCATTGTTTTGAGTGGATGTTTGCCCGGTGATATATATGCTGTTCTTTGAATCGTCAACAACTATACCCCAGGCTTTATCTTCAGATTCATTTCCTTCACCGTTATATGTTTCTTCCCATTTGATATTACCATTTGAATTTATTTTCAGAAGTACTGCATCGGTATTATCTCCGCTGTTATCAGCTGAAACATATCCAGCTACATAAATGTTATCACTTTCATCTACTGCTATTCCAAACGCTTTATCTTCACCGGAATTTCCTCCGTCATATGCTTTGCTCCATTTTATTGCACCCTGCGGGCCGTATTTTACTACAACAATATCCTCTTTTTTGGCTGAAGTTGTTACATAACCGGCAACATATATAAAATTATCTGAATCAACAACAATACCAAATGCCCTGCTTCCAAGAGCTTCCGGACCATCATACATTTTACTGAATATTACATCTCCGCCTTGATTGTATTTAAGTGTTATAATATTGGTAATGCCGTTATTATTTGTACAATAACCTGTAACACAGGGATTCCCGTTTTTATCCAATGCTATGGATAGACCTTCATCATCAGAATTATTTATTGATGCACCGAATGTTTTGTACCATTTTAACATTCCGGCAGCATTATATTTTAACAGTATTAATTCAAGCCCTTTGCCCTGCACTGAAACGGAACCAGTTACATAAACATTATTGGCATTATCTGTTACTATCCCAAAAGCTTTATCTTCGGAATTACCCTGGCCATTGAATGTCCGGGTCCATAATGTATCACCATCCTCGTTATATTTTATAACAACTATGTCATTTCCTGAAAATGCTCCCTGAATATAACCAGCAACATAGCATCTTCCTGAATTATCATTTGTTATTGCCATACCTTTGGCATTTACAATGTTCACATCATTATTGGTCTGGTTACCCCAATAATTAGATATCCACTGTGAATGTAAAGTACCAACTGTAAATATGATCAGGAATAGAATCGATGCTTTTTTCATTTTATTTTTTGTTTTAGAATCGTTTTATTTACTTATTTTCTTCCACTAAATTATAGTTTTTAAACAGTTAATATAATCGTAATAGCCGTTACAATATAGTTTTTACTGCTTTCACGGTATAAAATATTCAGTTTAAATAATGAAATTAACCTTTTTTGGAACATTTAGTTATGAAAAATATAAAAATAATGAGTAGTGAGATGTAGTATAATTCGTTATTTTTTTAACCTCTTTACGGTATAAAATTGAATTATACCTTAAAAAATTTAAAATTTACGCAATAAAATTCATGACTTTTAAAAAGGTTCTGATAGTTCAAAAAATGGAAGTTTTTATTAGAAAGGGGTATTGTGCATAATAATTCAAAAAAAAGCACCTCAATTTTTAATGATTGAGATGCCTAAAATATAAAAGCGAAAAGAAATTAAATTTTGCTATTTGTTATAATAAATTTCAAAAGTACCATCACTCAGTGAACACTCTGTAGTACTTCCTGAACCTCTTGTTTTTTTGGTGTTTGACCAGTTATTTTCGATACCGGTAGCTTTAAAGCTGAACTCACCGGTAATTTTATTGCCTGTATTGCCTGTAACTATTAATTTTCCGCCATGTGTCCAAAAATTAACAGAAGAAAGAAAATCTATATATTGTACCTTAATATTGCTGTTTGCAGCATTCAGATCTGTAGTTCCGGTAAAAATATCGGCAGGTGAGCTTATATACATCCAGGAAAGCCTGATCTCATAGTTCTTATTGCCTGCAGTAACTTCATATGCGTATGGATTCACTTCTGTGAAAAGATCTGCGGTATACTGCACACCATTTATCTTAACATTCAGTATTCCGGTTTTTTCAGGTGGTGCTGAATATACAGAATTAACAAAAAACATACAAAAAGTTAAAAAAAGCGATAAAATCAGAACTGTTTTCTTCATTTTTTCCCTACTAATTAGTTTTAGTTTTAAAACTTGCTCAAACATAATAAAAAAAAATTGATAATGCAAGTATTATATATTAAAAGAGGTTGCTAATTTTTATTAAAGTCAAATATGAGACCTTAATTTTTTAACAAATTTTACAATTATTAGTAAATTTTGATTAAAATCCAAAAAAAACAAAAACTTTTAATATTGATGCAATACCGTTATCTGAAACCATACTCTATTATTAATTTATATATTAAAATTCTTTTAATTATAATTGAAAAATAATTAATAATATATTTGCTGAAATATCTGAGATTCTTTTTATTATTTTTTATGTATTGTATTTCTGTTTATTCACAGAATCCCTATGATCTCTGCGGAACAGATATACCTTCATTACAGTGGGAAAATATTTTCTGTGAACTGATAAGAGAGTTTAAAAATGATTGCGGAAACAGCAATAATCTGCAATTTACAGAATTTACAATTCCAGTTATTTTTCATGTGATACACAGTGGCCAGGTACCGGGTACATTCCCAAATATTTTACAGGCTCAGATAAACTCCCAGATAACCGCAATGAACCAGGATTTTGCCGGTAATGGATTTAACAGTAACACATATCCCGTTAATGCATTTGTGCAATGGGCAATTAATCAGAATCTGCCTGCAGTAAACCGTGATAGTCTTGGAAGGGTAAAAATTGCAAACATTAATATCAAATTCTGTCTCGCAGAAAAAGATACACTGGGAAATATTATGCCTGAGCCGGGAATTGAGAGAATTAACCTGTTATCCCGCGGCTGGACAAATCCAAACACATTTGCAGTACCTGCAGATTTACGTACATACTTTGATGGTGTGATAAAACCTCAATCTATTTGGGATGTAAGAAAATATTTAAATATATGGATTAGTGATAAAAATGCTGCAATGCCTTTCACCGGATTTTCAACATTGCCTCCGTTTAGTACTTTACCGGGAATTTCAGGTGCAGGTGAAGGAACAGATTCAACAGACGGCATTTGGAGCTATTCCTCAGCAGTAGGTTCAGCATTAATTTTTCCGGGCGGAATTTACGCTTCTCCTAATGTCAGGGGCAGAACTATAACACATGAAGCAGGTCATTATCTTGGATTAAGACACATCTGGGCTGATGGAAGCTGTCTTACAGATTACTGTGCTGATACTCCCCCTGCATTTACATCAAACACAGGTTTCCCCGTTTATCCACTGAATCCCGGTTCGTGCAGCAATCCGAGTAATTCACCTAACGGTGAGATGTTTATGAATTACATGGATTACTCAGCTGACCCGGCAAAATATATGTTTACGTATGACCAGGCTGTACGAATGCAGACTGCGATGTTAAACTCACCTTACAGAAATCAGCTTGGAACGCACGGATTGTGTGTTGCCGTATTGGGAATAAACAGTGAAGGTAATTCTATACCTGAAGGTTATATGCTAATGCAGAATTACCCGAATCCGTTTAACCCGGTAACTGAGATCAAATTCAGTATACCGAAATCAGCATATGTTAAGCTTACCATTTATGATGCACTGGGCAGAGAAGTCATTTCTTTAATTAACAGAGAAATATTACCAGGGTTTTATAAAATTCAATTTGGCGGAGAAAAATATCCCAGCGGTATCTATTATTATAAACTTGAATCAGGCAACTTTTCTGAATCAAAAAAAATGATCTTAATGAAATGAAAAAAATCTATAGCGGAATCTTTTTTATTTGCTTTTCTGCTTTTTCAATCTTCCCTCAGTCAATATTCCAGCTGGCAGTTGGCAGCTCAACCATGGAAGAAGGAAGATCAATTATCCAGGATTATGACGGGGGGTTTGTTTCAGCTGGGGTCATTCTTTCAGGACAAAATCATATTTATATTGTCAAGATATCTGCAGCAGGACAATTGTTATGGACCAAAACCATCGGGGGAGCCAATATTGATGAAGCATATTCAATAATCCGCACAAGGGATAGCGGGTATGCTGTCACAGGTTATACCCGCTCATTTGGTGCGGGAAATACAGATGTTATTGTTATAAAATTAAGCAGTACGGGTTCTGTTCAGTGGACAAAAACTTATGGCGGACCCAATGACGATGATGGTTTTAGTATTATACAGAATCCTGATGGCAGCTACATAGTAGGCGGAAGCGGTACATTTGGAAGTACAATATCACTAATTATTAAGCTAAGCGAAAACGGAGACCTACTGTGGAGTAAAACTGCAAGCACGGGTCCGGCCGGCAGCAGAATATACAGTATTATACGGACAAATGACGGAGGATACGCATTTACCGGTTGCGGCAATAACGGGGTAAATGTTACCCGGCTTGATAGTACCGGTTCACTAATATGGAGCAGCATATATAAAGTAAGTTTATATCTGGATTACGGACAATCAATAATTCAAACCCCCGATAGCGGGTTTGTAGTTACCGGGATTGCAACAACGGGTTTTAACGGAAGGTGTGATTATTATTTAATTAAATTTTCCAGGAACGGAACAATGGAATGGAACAGAAATTATGGCTTTGCGTATACAACTGATCTTGCCGCACAGGTATTCCCTGCCCAGGGCGGAGGATATTTTGTTGTTGGCGGCAGCGACTTTATACTGGGAAATAATGCTGATGTACATATAGTTAAATATTCTGCTACCGGAGAAGTTTTGTGGGGAAGATTTATCGGTCAATCAGCTTTTGATGCGGTTTATTCCGGCGTAAAAACTTCAGATAATGGTTATGTACTTGCAGGGGCAACCCGTTCTTTTGGCTCAGGAAGTGAGGATCTCTACATTTTA
This sequence comes from uncultured Ignavibacteriales bacterium, assembly GCA_964577645.1. Classification (GTDB taxonomy): domain Bacteria; phylum Bacteroidota; class Ignavibacteria; order Tepidaquicellales; family OLB5; genus OLB5. The sequence goes on along the minus strand of CAZOAP010000028.1, from coordinate 7,459 downwards.
AAGCTGGATTCTTTATGGAACAGCTGCGGAATTTTCAGGGATACATTAGAAGGCAGTAACAGCCCATTAGGTGATTATACTCCGCATACTACAACAGTCCTCCCGCAAAATCTTACTGTTACGTCTCCTTCATCTGTTATCAGCTCAGCGGGAACACTAACAATAAATTGCGGTTTGACAGGAGTCCAGATTCAACCCGGTGAAATGCCGGGAGAGTTTTCTCTTCTCCAGAACTATCCTAACCCGTTCAACCCGGTAACTGAAATTACTTTCAGCATTCCTGAACAAAATAATGTATCTTTAATTGTATATAATTCAATTGGCGAGCAATCTGAAGTTTTATTAAATGAAAATGTTGAGGCCGGTTCTCATAAAGTTATTTGGGATGCATCCAGACAGCCAAGCGGCATATATTTTTATACATTAAGGTCTGATAAAATTTCCATCAGCAGGAAGATGGTACTGATAAAATAATAACCGCAGCTATAATACTGCGGTTATTTGTAACATACCCCCGATTGATTCAAATATTTTTATTCTTAATTCACTGAAACCTTTTCTCTTGCTTTGGTCTCAATATATTTTTTTACTTCAGTGTACATTGTATCAGCATCAAGTCCTGCCTGGTGTAATACGCTTTCAGCAGTTCCGCTGCCAAGGTAATAACCTTTACGGAACGGATGCAGAATGTTATAACGGGCTTCAAAGCCGGTAACCCACTTATACATTGTTGGCAAAGTAAATCCAGTGATACCCAAGGCATCGCGTCTTACTGAATATGGCAATAATGCTTCGCGCTCTTCTTTTGGATGGGCATCATAAAGCTCTGCGCTTGATATGTGATATATATTCATATTGTAACCGTCTCTATCAAGCATTGGCAGCACTTTTGTTATGAACTCAATTGTAACACCGCTTTCCTGCAGAATTATTGAACCATCAAGCGGCTGATTTGGGTCAGCCTTCCTTAAAGCATACACACCTTTTGCTGCTTCGGTAGCAGGTGCTATACCAAGTTTTACTCTGTCAATAACAAGCTCATTTGGCCTGGTAACAAAAGGTGAAAGTATTGCGGGTCTTTGCTTCAATCCTGCTGCAAGCAGCGGCCATATTTCGCCCGGCTCCCATGGTGTTAAAGTTATCAATATTCCCGGAGGGAAGTTTTCCTGAATCAGCTGCAGGCATTGAGGATCAGCATGAGTGGGTCCGTCTTCACCGGTTTTCAGTCCGGCATGTGCGTTAATGAGTATCCATGTATTATAATTCCCGCCAAAATGCATAACTTTGTTCTGCTCACCTATTCCATGCAGCCTTGCAGCGGTATGCTCCATAGCGCTTATGAATGCTCCGTACGATGAGCTCACACCAATGTGTTTGCCGTATGCAGAAAGTCCGGCCATCATACCGCCGATAGCATCTTCACATATTCCACCTACAGCAAGTATTCTTGAATCCGGATTATCAACAGCATCATAAAATCCTTCATGGAATCCCGTGCCGACAAGATTAACGGAAGTGGAACCAAGAAGATCTGCTGCAACACCAAGTACCGCACCATTTGATTTTTTGTTTATGTATCCAAGCGATGCACCAAGTACTCCGCGCAGTGTTGTAGTTTCGCCAGGGATAACATTTAATTCAGGCGGCGTAATGTTTTCATTAAGTATATTATTCTTGTATAATGATTCTTTATCAGAACCGCTTCCTTTTGATTTCCTGTTATCCTGTACTAATCTTTTCTTACTGTCATAAATAGCTTCAGCAAAATATTTTAAGTAATTATTTTTTTCTATAACTCCGCGAATTGTCATAAGTGTATCAAAGAAGCATTTTTCAATATTGTTAAGAGTAGCTTCGCCCTCAAAATGAGGAACCTTAACGCCGAATGCCGATTCAAATTCATCGCATGCGTGATAGTATCCTTCGGAGTTCATTTTATGCCCGGCACCATGAGAAGCTCTTCCTTCTATTCCGTACTTCCATCCCTTTACCGTGCGGTATACAATTGCTGTAGGCATTTTGTTACCTATCTTCTTTGCAAAAGTTTGAGCTGCAGCAATTTTGTTAAAATCTTTTCCGTCATCAACATAAATCACATTAAAATCATGAAGGTAACATAATTCCATCGGGTTCCACTGAACATAATCACCTTTTAATTCACCTTCACGGCAAACGCGGTTTGAATCAATTGATGCCTGGTTAAAATCAATATGGAAATTGATATTATGCAGCCTCATTGCTGATGCTGCTGCAAGTGCTTCAGCAACCCTGCCTGGTGTCATTCCGCCTTCACCTTCAATTACATGGACCTTCGGTGCATTTTCACCAAAATAATCAACAGCACCTAAAGCCAAACCAAATGCCGCTGTATCACCTACACCGCTTGCTCCTGTTGCAATCTTAACATGTGGTGTAGCCGGCGTGGGATGTCCATCCAGCGCTTTTGCATTATATTTATGGAACAATGGCAGCTCATTATCAGGATTTCTTCTGAAACCTAAAAGATCTTCAAGCCTCATCTGGAATTTTTCTTCCGGAAGGAGCTCGGGTTTATAAGCCCTTACGAGTTCATTCCTTAATGCATACATAGCGTAAAGCCCTAATGCTTTATGACCTGCAGCGTATACAACCAGGTCTGAATCATCACGGAATGGGTCGTGAATATCAAAATCCATTATATTATAGAGAATTGAAGAAACAAATCTCCCTGATGATATTGAGCCTCCCGGATGACCGCTTGTAGGCACAAAATTAAAAAGCACAGCACATAACATTCTGTAAATAATATCAAGCTTTTCAAAATTTTCGGTTTCTTTATCCTTTAAAGGGAGTCCTGATTTCAGGATTTCATTAACATCGTAATATTTTCCTCTTCTTGCCGCAAAACCAAGTTCTTTTGAACTGACATCTTTATATTTAATTGTTTCCATTTTGATAAATTTTCTATGATTTATTGATCTGAATATTTTTTACCACTACTAAATTAACGTGCCATGTCATAATATCATATGATATATACTATATTATGAACTGACATTTATCAGGTTTTTATGCCTGTAATGTGTCATTTTTTCAATGTTTAATATCTCCTTATTAAACCCTAATTTTGTATGAAAATGATAAATAATAAGCCATTAAACATACTTCTTTTAAACGCACTTGATATTTACGGTGGCGGGGAGTTCTTTGTATACCAGTTTGCAAACCTTTTAAAATCACGGGGTCATAAAGTCTGGGTATCCTGCAGAAACGATAACCTGATATATGAACGGTGTATCCGGGAAGGTATTGATGTTTTTCCGGTTGATTACCCTGAGCACTCAGGAAAAAGCAATGTATGGAAAATTTCCAGACAGCTTGGCAATTTCATCAGAGAAAATAAGATTGATATAGTTCACTCTAACACAAATTACGATAGAACTGCAGGCGCATTTGCAGCAAAACGGGCTAAGGTTCCGCATGTAACAACAAACCATAGTTTTCACAGTATATCTCATAACCTTACACACTGGTACAGGAATAAATTTCTGATAGATCATTTTATTGTGGATGGCCAGTGCACCAAAGACCTGCTTATAAATGAAGATCATATTGACCCGAAGAAAATTACTTTAATACATCTTGGGTTAGACCCTGAGCAGAATAAAAAGGATCCCGAAACAAGAAAACGTATACGTGATGAATTTGTTGTTAAGGATGATGAGATATTGATAGGTAATGTTGCCAGGATGGTTCCATTTAAAGGACAGGAGTATCTTATACGCGCTTATCCTGAAGTAATGAAAGCTTATCCCAAAAGCAGGCTTATGGTCGTTGGTGATGGAGAGTTAAGCGGAATGCTTCATAAACTTACTGAAGAGCTTGGAATAACTGATAGGGTCATATTCCCGGGTTTCAGGAAAGATATTAAATCAATGTATTCAGCATTTGATATTTATGCACATACATCGGTTGAAGGAGGCGGTGAAACTTTTCCTTACGCTATGCTGCACGCTCTTGCGCAGGAACTGCCCATGGTGATTACTCGCGTTGGAGATATGCCTGCAATGGTAACTGAAGGTGTTTCAGGGTTCATACTTGAAGATAAAGATGTAAAAGGTATATCAGGAAAGCTTAATCTGCTGTGCAGTGACGCAAACTTAAGAAAAGATATGGGCAGAAAAAGCTATGAGCTGATGATGCAGAAATTTACTGTGGATATAATGACGCGAAATATTGAAAATGTTTATTATAAGGTTTTAAATATTTAATTCAACTGCCCTTTTTATTTCACTCAAACCATTTATCAACAGTTATTTTTTCAAACTGCGGATTTTCTTTGTGTATGAACATATTTTCATGGGCATCATAATTATAATCTGCAGCCCAATGTTTAAAGCTCACTGATAATTCTTCTATAGCCCGTAAAATTATATCTATCTCCTCATCAGTCATAACCGGGTGCAGAGACATTCTGATCCAGCCGGGTTTTTCAGAAAGATCGTGATGCTCTATCATTTGGGTTATCTTGTGTGAGCGGGTCCTGGATACATGCAGCAGGTAATGTCCGTAAGTACCGGCACATGAGCATCCTCCCCTGACCTGGATCCCGAACCTGTCGTTCAACAGCCTGACCCCCAGATTATAATGCAATCCGTCTATATAAAATGAAATAACAGGTAACCTGTCTTCAATATTTTCTGCAAGTAAATGTAAATTACCTATTCTTTTTAAACGATTTAAAACTTTACCGGTTATTTCTTTCTCACGTAATGCAATATTTTCTGTTCCTATATCTTCTTTTAGCTTTACAGCAAGCGATGCTTTTATAGTTTGCAGAAAAGGGGGAGTTCCTCCATCTTCTCTCAACTCAACATCTTCATAAAAACTGTGCTCACCCCACGGATTTGTCCATTTAACCGTACCTCCGCCTGGCTGGTCAGGTGAAAAGTGGCTGTCATACAGGCTGCGGTTAAATATCAGTATACCTGTGCTTCCTGGTCCGCCCAGGAATTTATGCGGTGAAAAAAATATTGCATCAAGCTTTTCCAGCGGGTTATCAGGGTGCATATCAATATCTATGTAGGGAGCTGAACATGCAAAATCAACAAAACACCAGCCATGATGCTGATGCATTAATTCTGCAATTTTATGATAAGGAGTAAAAACTCCGGTCACATTACTGCATGATGTTACTGATGCAATCTTAATTTTTCTGTTTTGATATTTTTTTAATAATATTTCAAGGTGTTTGATATCAACCAGACCCCTTTCATCAGGCTCAATAATTTCAACATCTGCAATTGTTTCAAGCCATGTTGTCTGGTTTGAGTGATGCTCCATATGTGTTATAAAAACTATTGGTCTTTGTTCGTTGGGAATACTAAGGTATTGACGCAGCCTTGAAGGCACTTTAAAACCAAGCATTCTTTGCAGCTTAAGCATAGCACCTGTCATGCCTGAACCTGTTGAGATGATTGCATCGTTATCATCAGCATTTACATGCCTTTTTATAATCTGTTTAGCTTTAAGATAGGAAAGGGTCATAGATGAACCGGTTACATTTGTTTCTGTGTGTGTATTGCCAATTAATGAACCGAATTCGTTTGATATTTTTTCTTCGATCGGTTTATATAATCTGCCGCTGGCAGTCCAGTCAGCATATATCAGTTTCTTTTTGCCATATGGTGTTTCAAACTCATCATTATAACCAATAATGCCACACCTGTAATCTTCAAAGTTACAGGATGCAATTCCGGAAAACTCAGATCCTGGTAAATATTCGTTAAACTGATCCTTCATAATATTTTATATTCAGCTATACAAAAATAACAATGTATCTATATACATTACTATGATAACTGTCATACCAAAAAGCCTTAAATTTACTTAAAAACGTTATTTAAGCCTTTTTATTGATGGTGCAAAGAAGAAAATTGATAATGCTACGGATAATGTTATAACAGAGCAAATCAGTATTGCTTCGGCTTCTCCCAGATGCTCAGCCAGTGTACCCATCAATAGTGCGCCAATAGGCAAGAGTCCGAAGAATGTGAGTGTGTAGACGCCCATTACTCTTCCACGCAGATTATCCGGTACAAGTGTTTGTACAAGTGAGTTTGCTATATTCATGGCAAGTATTAATGCACTTCCCAATGCAAAAATAATCAAAAGTGAAATGGGTATTATATGAACAAATGAAAATACAAACATCATGACAGGAAATGCAATTGAGCCGATAGTTAACAGTTTACCTTTATATTCAAACCTGCCAAGTGATGCTATAAACAGCGCGCTTGATAATGCACCTGCTCCGCGGGCTGACTGTAAAAATCCGTTTGTAGCTGAATCACCGCCAAGTATATTAACAGACCAAGCCGGAAGAAGTGTCGCAAATGAGAGTCCGAATAAGCTCATTGAAGCAACCATGAGCATTAGCACCTTGACCACTTTATTTTTTGCAATATATTTTAAACCTTCTTTAATTTCAGCAAATGCTGATTTGCCGCTTACTGCAGGTATATGTTCTTTAAGCTTCATTTTATTTAATGCTATCAGTACACCAATAAATGATAATGCATTAATTGTAAAACACCAGGCGGGTCCCGCAATTGCATAGGCCATACCTGCAACTGCAGGTCCTATGGCTGTTGCAGTGTTGAACATTGTTGAATTCAGTGCAATTGCATTGGTAAGATCAGGTTTATCGACAAGCTCATTTACAAATGATACTCTGGAGGGTGCATCAAAAGCATTTGCTGTTCCAAGCAGGAAAGCAAGAATAATTATATGCCATGGCATTACCAAACCTGTAAAGGCAAGTACAGCAAGACTTGCTGCAAGGAACATCATTACAGACTGCGTTATCAGTAATATTTTCCGTTTGGAAAACCTGTCAGCTATTACTCCGCCATAAAGCATAAACACCCATGTTGGCAATCCAGAGGCAAAACCCACATATCCCAGGTAAGCCGGTGACCGGGTTAAGTCATAGATCAAAAATCCCTGGGCCGTGATCTGCATCCACGTTCCAAGCATTGATATCATTTGTCCCCAGAACCAAAGTTTGTAATTTGGATATTTTAATGCTGTAAAGGTACGCTTGATACTGAAATTAGTTTCAGCTGCAAAATTACCTTTGCTTAGCTCAGCTTTCAGTTCATCACTTTCAAGTACTTTCTGATCTTTTATATCGGCTTCCTGGCTTGTCCTGTTTCTGCTCATCAAATAATATTAATCATAACTATCCTTAAAAACAGCGTAAAAAAGTAAAAAGTTCAGAATTCCAAAGGTCATTTTTATTTGCCCATTAAATTGATATTTTTGTCTACAATGTACAGAATATTACTATATTACAAATACGTAAAGATCGATAACCCTCAGTTCTTTGCAGAAGAGCATCTTGGTTATTGCCGTGATCTTGGTTTGCGCGGCAGAATATTAATTTCACCTGAAGGAATTAACGGTACTTGCAGCGGTT
>CAZOAP010000027.1:0-19864 GCA_964577645.1 uncultured Ignavibacteriales bacterium | reverse complement strand
CTCTACCGCGGTAAAGATGTCATTGAGCGCGGCATACCATACCCCGAAGCGCTGGATAAGCTTATTGAACTGATGAAGGAAGACGGCATTTGGATAGAGAATTGATACTTCACACTTATTCAAATGCTTGATTAACATTTACTTATCAATAGATTTCTAACTCATCCTCTGCCTTGAAACTCTTGCAAAAAATCAGCATATTTGTAGTCTTTCCACGAAAATTTCAGTGGATTTTGAATTAACGCCTTGGACGCTAAGAAAACGCGTACAGGGAATTTTATTAATTAAATTATTATAAACGGAGAATTTTAACAAACGATGAGCTTACCAAACGAAACACAAAATGAAAATGCAGCGATTGAAGAGGTAAAACCACCTGTAATTAAAACAAAGGATTTTGTTGCTAAAGATTACAGTGAAGATGAGTTTAAAAAATATATTGAGCTTTACGAAAAGACCTTTAATGTTATAAAGGAAAATGAGATAGCAAAAGGAAAAGTTGTTGCAATTTCAGGCAATGACGTTTTAATTGATATCGGTTTCAAGTCAGACGGAAGGGTTTCAATTGATGAATTCCCCGATCCTGATAACATAAAAATTGGTGATGAAGTTGAGATATTTGTTGAGAAGATAGAAGACCGCGAAGGACAGCTCGTCCTTTCACGCAAACGCGCTGATATTATCCGCAACTGGGAAAAGATCACCGCTGCCAAAGAGAACGATACCATTATCCAGGGTAAATGCGTACGCAGGATAAAAGGCGGATTTGTTGTTGATCTCGGCGGAATTAATGCATTCCTCCCGGGTTCACAGATTGATACCAAGCCTATCCGCGATTACGATGTATTTGTTAACAAGATGATGGACTTTAAGATATTAAAGATCAACCATCCTAATGAAAATATTATAGTTTCACACAAGGTTCTCATTGAAGAATCAATGTCAGAACAAAGAGGCAAGCTGCTTGCTACACTCGAGTCAGGACAGGTACTTACATCAACTGTAAAAGCTATTACAGATTTTGGCGTATTTGTTGATCTTGGCGGAGTAGACGGTTTAATTCATATCACTGACCTTTCATGGGGCAGGATAAACCATCCTTCAGATGTCGTAAGCCTTGACCAGACTATTGATGTAAAGGTTCTTGAATACGATAAAGAAAAGAAAAGAGTTACACTCGGTTTAAAACAGCTTCAGCCGCATCCGTGGGAAAATATCGAAGAAAAGCTTAAGATCGGCGATAAGGTTTCCGGTAAAGTTGTATCAATTACAGATTACGGCGCATTTATTGAAATTGAAAAAGGCATCGAAGGCCTCATCCATATTTCAGAAATGTCATGGACACAGCACATAACCAATCCAACACAGGTTGTTACTATGGGACAGGTTATTGAAGCAATTGTACTTAGCCTTGATAAGAACGAAAAGAAGCTTTCTCTTGGCATAAAACAGCTTACACCAAACCCGTGGCAGTCATTGCTTGACCGCTTCCCGGTTGGCAGTAAACACCAGGGCAAGGTCTGCAACATCACAAATTTCGGCGTATTTGTTGAGCTTGAAGAAGGTGTCGATGGTCTTATCCATATATCTGACCTTTCATGGACAAAGAAGATCTTCAACATTGAAGATTTTGTAAAGCTTGGCCAGGAAATTGATGTAACAATATTAGGCATTGATGTTGAGAACCAGAGGATTGCTTTGGGACACAAACAGCTTACAGATAACCCGTGGAACAAGCTTGCCGATGAATTCAAAACAGGCACAGAAGCTAACTGCAAGGTTATGAAAGCTATTGAAAAGGGTATTATTGTTGAGCTTCCTTCACAGGTTGACGGCTTTATTCCCGCCTCACAGCTTTCAGTATCACCGGTTAAGAACTTTGCTGAATTATTCAAAACAGGTGAAGAGTTCAAAGCTGAAGTGATTGAGTTCGATAAAGAATCAAAGAAAATTGTACTTTCCGTACTTGAATATCTTAAAGATAAAGATGAAGCTGAAGTTGATGCATATGTCGCTAAATTCGGTTTAAAGAAATTCACTTTAGCCGATGTGGTAGACAGAACAAAAACAGCAGCTGAAATAAAAGAAGAAATAGATTTTAAAATTGATGATGTGATAGCAGCTGATAAAAAAGAAGAACAGGCTCAGTAAAACATAAATGGTTAATTAATACTAAAAGCATTCTGCTGTGATTGGCAGAATGCTTTTTTGTTTTATATGATATCAAAACAAAACTTATGGAAGATATAAACAAACTGAAAGAAGTAATGTTCAAAGCTGCTGATGAAGCTGTTAAGATACAGCTTGAGTACTTTGAAAAAGATTTTGAAATAGGCAGGAAACGCGATTACAGCGATCTTGTTACCGAAGTGGATAAAATGTCAGAAGCCCGTATAATTGAAATAATACATGATACTTTCCCCGGGCATAATATACTGGGTGAAGAAGGCGGCAACCAGCATAAAACATCTGATTATGTGTGGATAGTTGACCCCATTGATGGTACCGTGAACTACGCCCATTCCGTGCCGATATTCTGTGTATCTATTGCTGTGGAATATAAAGGCGGGATCATTCTTGGCATTGTCAGCTCGCCAAAGACGCGTGAAAAGTTCTGGGCAGAAAAAGGTTGTGGCGCGTATCTTAATGATAAAAAAATAAATGTAAGTGATATTGAACTGTTAAAAGATTCCCTTTTGGTAACCGGGTTTCCTTACGGAGCTAAGGATAATTTCGATCACTGCATAGACCATTTTGTGAATTTCGTTAAGCTTGGACTCCCTATCCGGAGGCTGGGCTCAGCAGCTTTGGATATCTGCTACCTTGCATGCGGCAGGTTCGAAGGCTTCTGGGAAGTTAACCTGAACGCCTGGGATGTTGCTGCCGGTTACCTCATATTGCTTGAAGCAGGCGGTAAAGCTACCAATTTTAAAGGCGGCAGTTATTCAGTGTATGATAAACAGATCCTCGCAACAAACGGCAGGAAAGTTCACGATGAAATGATAGATGTTTTAAAAATTGCATATATTGAAGATAAATAATACGCAAGGTACCCGTTAATTTATTACGGTGTGAAATTAGTATAAGGATTTTTAGTATAAAATGGGTTAATATTGTGTAATATTAATCCATTTTTCGTTTTTACACTAAAGAGGAGGAAATCATCATGATAGCCTTAATTATTTTTTTACTTATTGTAGCTATTGTTGTAAACCAGCTGCGTAAAGGTACACCCAATACCGCCACACAAAAATTGTTTTCTGTGATCCGGAACGCTGCATTCATAGGTGTTATAGTTGCTGCAATATTTTCATGCATTGCACAGGTCGGTGCCGGTGAAGTTGGTGTTCAAAGCCTCTTCGGCAGCGTGCAGGAAGGTATCTTGAGAAGCGGGCTGAATATTATAAATCCGCTGGTAAGTGTTAACACTATGGATATCAGGACCCAGGCATATACAATGAGCTCATTAAGGGATGAAGGACAGCAATCCGGTGATGATGCTATTGCAACTCTATCCAGCGACGGGCTGACATTAAAGCTTGATGTAACAGTCTGGTACAGGCTGAATGAAGGTGACGCTCCGCAAGTTTACCGCACGATCGGCACTGATTATGTTGAAAAGATCGTAAGGCCTGCTGTAAGGACAGCCATAAGAGATGTATCTGTAGGCTATTCAGCTACTGATATCTATTCCATAAAACGCGAAGATTTTGTACGTGACGTTACAAAAAACCTGGAAGCTGCTTTTAACGGCAGGGGAATAGTTCTGGAAAGAGTATTGTTAAGGAATGTTGAGCTGCCTGAAAAAGTAAGAGCCGCAATTGATGAAAAGATAGCATCGGAACAGCGCGCACAGCAGATGGTATATGTTCTGCAGAAGGAAAAACAGGAAGCTGAACGTAAACGCGTAGAAGCGCAGGGTATATCTGATTATAATAAAATTGTATCACAGAGTATCACTGACCAGGTGCTGCAGTTAAAAGGAATTGAAGCAACACTCGAGCTCAGCAAAAGCCCCAATTCCAAAATGGTCATTATGAACGGCAAGAATATGCCTTTGATATTCGGGCCATCAGGATTTTAAATTTTTATCACAGGATCAAAACATTTGAGAGACATTGGGTTTGATTGCATTTTTAATAATCAACAGCACAAAGATTCTGTCCGTATTCATATATTTTGATATGCCTTAAGTATCAGTAGCACAGACATTCTGTCTGTGTAAATATATTTTTCTATAACATAAACACAGGCAGTAATGCCTGTGCTTATAAAGAAATTTAAACTCTAAGGAAATTTATGAAAGGTGTACCATTAACCGAAGAGCTGTATAAATATATCACTGATACTTTTATACAGGAAGATGATATTTTAAAACAAATTGTCATTGATACTGAAGCAAAGAAGATCCCGTTGATACAGGTATCACCTGAAACGGGTAAGCTGCTTGGTATGTTCATAAAAATGGTTGGTGCCAAAAATGTGCTTGAAATAGGCACGCTTACCGGCTACAGCTCAATCTGGATGGCAAGAGCATTGCCGCCTGACGGCAAAATCACAACACTGGAGCTAAGCCCTGAGCATGCTGAAGAAGCAAAGAGTAATTTCAAGCGTGCCGGCCTGCAGGATAAAATAGAGCTCGTTTACGGGAAAGCTTTAGGATCACTTAATACATTAAAGGATAGAACATTTGATCTGGTGTTTATTGATGCCGATAAGGAAAACTGTGTGAATTATTTTAATAAAGTGATACATATGGTTAGAAAAGGTGCTTTGATAATAACTGATAACACGCTCAGAAGAGGTGAAGTAATTGATCCAAACCCGGGTCCGGGTGCTAAAGGGATAATTGCATACAATAAGCTTGTTGCCGGTGATAGCAGGGTGGAGTCACTGCTTGTTCCAATTGATGACGGAATAACTATAAGTATAGTAAAATGAAACTGAAATGGCATGAATTTACAAGGCCTATAGTGATCTGCCTTTTCACCAATAACGGCAGGCTGCTTGCCGATAAAGCACGTGATACTGTGAAAGACCAGGTGTTTTACCGTCCGCTGGGCGGAATGATAGAGTTCGGTGAGCACAGCTCTGATGCGATAAGGCGGGAAATATTGGAAGAAACCGGGCAGGAAATTAAGAACCTTAAATATCTTGGCACCATTGAAAATCTGTTTACCTATGAAGGCAAGGATGGTCACGAAATAGTCCTGGTTTATGATGCGGAGTTCACCAACCCGGAATTATATAATATGACTGAAATTCCAGTAACAGAAGGAACAATACACTCAAAAGCATACTGGCTGCCTATCAATGAATTCAAAGAAGGAAAATTCAGGGTGTATCCCCCGGAAATAAAAGATCTGATATGATTTTACAGGAAACGAAAAAGATAATATTTATTTTCATGCTGGCTGTACCCGTTTTTTTATATTCTCAGCCAAGTGATATTAACCGTATCACTGATGCAGGTAACGGTATTTATTTTATGTATTATGATTCTTCCAATTCAAAAAGCACCATTGTTGAATTTGAGGATTTTATCGTGTTAATTGAAGCTCCCGTAAAAGATCAGGGCGGCAATGCAACGCTCTTGACCGAGCATGAAAAAGCGGGAGAAAAGATCATGAGAACACTTACAGCTTACTTTAAAGGCAAACCACTGAAATATTTTCTTCACAGCCACTGGCATCCCCACAGTGTTTCTACAATAAACCCATTCTTAAATAACGGCGTTAATGTTGTATCAACGGAATCAAATTTTAATGTTATCAAAAAGTTTATTGATACAACAGGAATTGCCGGGTATAGAGAAAAATTTACCTTTGTAAATGATTCATTTGTTATCAGTGATGCAAAGAACAAGATAATTGCATACAGGTTTACCAAAAAAGAATACCCAAATGTACCTACTGATGATTATTTATTCTTCTACCTGCCGCAGCAGAACCTGCTGCATTGTGCCTGCATGTATAACAAGTGGGAAGGTGAGCCCGTTGACGGAAAAGAGATATTAACAGGCAGGGAAGAGGATCTCTACAGGTTCTTAAGCTCAAAGAATATTAAACCTGAATACCTGATAAGGCTTTCAAACGAGAAAAATGAATCAAATGATATGCAGCCAGTTACAGGATTGGAATCAGTCATGGCTAACGGAATAAAAAGCTCTGAGATAATGTTAGAACTTATGAAAACCGATCAGAAAACACTTGACGAAAGACCTGATGAATTCCTGCAAAGCCTAATAATAAAGAATATTCCGCCTTCGATAATTAATTCAATTGTATACTCATTATTCCGCACTAAAGAGCTTAACAAAGCCCTCTCTTTTGCCAGGATACAGACCCTCTTAAATCCATCTGACCCCAATGCGTGGGATACCTATGGCGAAGCGTATTATATCCTGGATAATATTAATATGGCTGAGTATTACAGAAAGCAGACAAAAAAGATCTCCCCGGAATTCACCGCCGGAGGTATTGAAGTATGGCAAAAAGACCTTGAAAACTACCAAAATATTTGGGAAGAAAACTTAAGATAATCGTATTATTTTTTTAACAGATTTTTTATAAATTTACAGAGTAATTAAACTCATTTCCTTTAACACACTGTTTATACAGCTACTTCCCAACAAAAGGCAATAAAAACGGAATTGTTCTGCCCTCAATTATGTGTTATATTTGTACTTAATTTTCCCAAAAAATGCCAAAAATAACACAAATTAAAGCCCGTGAGATACTCGACTCACGCGGGAATCCTACGGTAGAAGTAGATATTATTTTAAACGATGGTACTTTAGGCAGAGCAGCTGTGCCATCAGGTGCTTCCACAGGACAAAAAGAGGCTGTTGAGCTGAGAGACGGTGATAAAAAACGTTATATGGGTAAAGGTGTGCAAAAAGCCGTTGCCAATGTTAACGATATTATTTCAAATTCTCTTATTGACTCAGACCCCACTGACCAGCTGAAAATTGATTCTATATTGCTGGAGCTTGACGGCACCAAAAACAAATCAAATTTAGGCGCTAATGCAGTGCTTGGGGTTTCCCTTGCTGCAGCCAAAGCTTCTGCTGTTTATTACAAGCTGCCGCTCTATAAATATATTGGCGGAACAAATGCCAAGGTATTGCCTGTTCCTATGATGAACATAGTTAATGGCGGCAAGCATGCTGATAATAATCTTGATTTCCAGGAATTCATGATAATTCCCGCAGGAGCAAAAAGCTTCAGGGAGGCACTCAGAATGGGAACGGAAGTTTTCCACTCACTTAAAAATGTGCTTCACAAAAAGAACCTGAATACTTCAGTTGGCGATGAAGGCGGTTTTGCACCTGACCTGAAATCCAATGAAGAGGCATTCGAGGTCATTATTGCAGGCATAGAAGGTGCAGGCTATAAGGCAGGTAAAGATATTTACCTCGGGCTGGATGCTGCATCAAGCGAAATGTGGAATAAAGGAAAGTATGATTTTTATAAATCACACAAACCCTCCAAAACAGCCGCAGAAATGGTTGATCTCTATAAACAGATGGTCAAGGATTTCCCCATAATCTCGCTTGAAGATGCAATGGGCGAAGAGGATTGGGAAGGCTGGAAGCTTCTCACCGATGCTTTAGGCTCACAGGTTCAGCTGGTGGGTGATGATGTGTTTGTTACCAATAAAGAAATATTGAAAAAAGGGATAGAAAGCGGTATCTGCAATTCTATCCTTGTAAAAGTGAACCAGATAGGAACACTTACAGAAACACTGGAGACCATTGAGCTTGCAAAATCCAATTCCTATACAAATGTGATAAGCCACCGCAGCGGTGAAACAGAAGATGTCACTATCAGTGATATAGCTGTAGCAACAAATGCCGGTCAGATCAAGACAGGGTCACTTTCCAGGACAGACAGGACTGCAAAATACAACCAGCTTTTAAGGATAGAAGAAGAGCTTGGCGAAATGGCGGTATTTCCGGGAAGAAGCATTTTTAAAGGATTGAATTAATAAAAGGAATAATTAGAAAGCATAAATGAAATCCACCGATTTTAAATTTTCAATACCCAAAACCTTAGTAGCACAGCATCCAAAGCTTCCAAGGGATGAATCCAAAATGATGGTTATCAACAGGAAGACCAAGGAGCTTGAAAACAAAAAGTTCAAAGATATAATTGATTACATGGATGAAGGCGATTGCCTTGTATTAAATGATTCAAAAGTATTTGCAGCAAAGCTTTTTGGTACCAAAGAAAAAACCAATGCAAAGATTGAAGTTTTCCTTCTAAGGCAGCTTAGCCAGGAAGAAAATATCTGGGACGTTTTGGTTGATCCCGCAAGAAAAGTAAGGATTGGTAACCGTATATTTATCACAAAGAACCTGTACTGTGAAGTTATTGATAACACTACTTCAAGAGGCAGGATCGTAAGGTTCAATTACCGCGGTGATTTCCAGAAGTATATTGATAAGCTCGGTAAAACCCCACTTCCTGAATACATTAAACGCGAGCCAACTGATTCTGACAGGGAAAATTACCAGTCAGTTTTTGCTGAAAACATAGGCTCAGTGGCTGCACCTTCTGCAGGACTTCATTTTTCAAAGGAATTGCTAAGGAAAATCGAAAAGAAAGGAATCAACCTTCTTCCTGTAACACTTCATGTCGGTCTTGGAAAATTCCGCCATGTTGAAGTTGAAGATCTTACAAAGCACAGGATGGATTCAGAATTCTTTGAAATACCTGACTACACCGCCGAAGAAGTTAACCGTGCCATTGAAAGCAAGAAGAAAATTATTGCAGTCGGTACTTCAGTTGCAAGGGTGCTTGAAGCCAATACAACTGCAGGCAGGTTCATACGTTCAGGCAAAGGGTGGACAGATAAGTTCATTTACCCTCCCCAGACTTTAAAGGTTGTGGATAAATTCGTAACAAACTTCCACAACCCGCAGTCAACTATGGTTATGATGGTATGCGCTTTTTCTGATAAGGATATCGTTATGAAGGCATATAAAAAAGCTGTTAAAGATAAATACCGTTTTTACAGCTATGGCGACTCCATGTTCTACATATAATTTTATTATATAATGTTTTGCATATATTTAAAAATTTCTATGTATTCTTAATAAATATTACCCCGGTTAGTTCATTCTTTCCGGGGTATTTTAATACTGCAAATGAGATCTGAACATATTCATGTTATTATTACAGCAGCAGGCACAGGCAGCCGCTTCAGCAAAAGCAAAAATAAAGCTGCCAAACCCAAGCAGTATCAGAATTTACTTGGCATACCTGTTATATTACACTCCCTCTTAAAATTCCAGAAATTAAAAGAAGTAAAAAGCATTATCATTTCAGCTGAAAACAGTTATTTTAATATGCTGCATACAATGGCTGAAAAGAACAGGATAACAAAGCTGAAAGCACTGGTTGAAGGCGGAGCTACAAGGTTTGAATCGGTAAGGAATGCTTTTTATGAAATTAACTGCGACCCTGATGATATTGTTATGATTCATGATGCAGCAAGACCAAATGTTACTGTAAATGATCTGAAATTGCTTAGAGATGAATCCTTTAAGTATGGTGAAGTGATACTTGGTACAAAGGTTTCTGAGACAGTCAAAAAAGCAAAGAATAATATTATATCAGAAACTATCCCGCGCGATGATCTTTGGCTTATACAAACACCGCAGGCTTTCAGGTATAATATCCTTAGCAGTGCTTACATTCTGGCCGGGAAGAGAACCGATTTTACAGATGAGTCATCACTGGTTGAGTATGCTGAGTGCAGGGTGAAAGTAGTTGAAGGCAGCAGGAATAATATTAAGATCACCACTGAAGATGACCTTAAAACATTGAAGAAACTTATGGGTAATGAGTAATGTACAATGAGTAATGAGTAATTATTCTAAACCATTAATAGCAGCACAGATACTCCTTTATCCTTGTCATTCCCGCCTGTCTGCCGCTGGCAATGACGTATGCGGGAATCCATACTTGCCTTTGACTTTTTATCAATTGCTGCATTTTTTTTATAATTCAAATATCAACTAATCTTAAACTTTATAATAACATATAAAATCAAAAACGTGAATTGTTTCCCGCATACGAAGGAATGACACATAAAAAAAGGGGCTCAAATTGAGCCCCTTTTGAATATGTATAATTAAAATTGCTGCCGAAAATAACTTTGTTATTTTACGAGCATCATTTTCTTAACTGATGAGAATTCGCCTGCATCAATTCTGTAGAAGTATATACCGCTTGCAAGATTTGAAGCATTGAAATCAGCTGTATAGAAGCCCGGCTGTTTCGTTTCATTTACAAGTGTTGCTACTTCCTTGCCCAGTACATCAAATACTTTAAGTGATACGTTTACTGCTTTTGGCACTGAGTATTTTATTGATGTTGTTGGGTTGAACGGATTAGGATAGTTCTGTGCAAGTGAATAATAGTTCGGTATTTCAACAGTCTGGATACCGCCTATAAGTGACTGGTATGTAAGCTGTAAGCACCATGCTTTAAGCAGACCTGTATCACCTGTAGCATTATCAGCTATCTGAAGTGTCCATGTACCGTTTACCGGCTGGCCGTTGATCGCTGAAAGCGGTGATGAAGGAATAAATGTTCCTGTGAAAGGAGCTGTTCCGCTTGCTATTGGTGTTGTAGCTGAGTCATTAAGCAGTGTACCTATAAAGTTATCGCCGCTTCCTCCAACCGCATTAATGATATTAACGCTGGCTGCACCTCTTATTAATGTAAAGCTAAGATCTGAATCCCATGTATGTGTTAAAGTATCGATCTTTATGTTTACATCAACAACGTTGAATGCATTCGGAATATTTACAACCATATTATCTGATACGGTTGTATTATCCGGGATAAGAAGGTTAACATTATTTCTGCAGATCTGTGTATATGAATTTACAAGTCCTGCAGGCTGAACGGTTACTACCTGTGTGATAGTATCATTAGCCCTGTTTTCATCTACTGCTGCACCGCTGAAGATCTTTAATGTATAACTTCCAACAGCAGTTGGTGTCCATGTGAATGATGATGAATCAACTGCACCTGAAGGAAGGCTTGCAATTGTGTTTGTTGTCTGTATTGTACCGTTTACTGAGAACCTTACAGGTAAGTTTGTCTGTGCGTTTGTACCGCCGTTTGTTACTTTACCTCTAATTGTACGAGCCTGGTTAACTGTAAATGATGACGGGAAGCTTAAGAACGGACCAACTACTACATCGTTTGCCGGTGGCGGACCGTATGTGATACCAACTGTCCATGCCTGGTAAATTCCTGATGAGTTATCAGCCCAGAACGGGAATATTTTTCCTGAACCTGATGATGATGTGATACCTGTATAATCACCCTGGTAACCGCCGGCTAATCCCGGGATCGGAGCAGGTGTGAATGAATGGTCACTAACTGCAACGTCAGTCCATGTTGAACCGCCGTTTAATGAACGTGACATCCAGAATTCTGTTACAAAACCTGATGTGTTTCTCTGGTCATAATAACCAACGTTTACACCGCCGTCAGCAGAAACGCAAACTGATGGCATATAGTTATATCTGCCGTTGCTTGGATCCTGGTTAACTTTTGAGTGTGACCATGTTGTACCGCCGTTTGAAGAGATACAAATTGTTACGTCAGCTACGTCTAATGTTAAAGGACCGCCTGTTTTTTCTGCAAGAACTGCATATAGCCAGCCGTTCCTTGAGCCGCCTGTTCTGTCAACAGCAAGCCTCGGGAAACCGGAAGCCCTGATACCGTTGAATAATGCAGCTGCACGGATACCGTTTACATCAACTGCGTTATCTGTAACGCCTGTGAAAGTAACACCGCCGTCTGTTGATTTTGCAAATCCTAAGAAATCTTCTGTTGAGTTCTGACCGTTTGTTGTACAGTTTGCCCAAACAATGTAAACTGTTCCGCCGGGACCAACTTCAATATCACAACCCTGGTGATGATGACCACTTGAGGGAACCGGTGATACCGGTGCTGCAGTTGACCATGTTGCGCCGCCATTGGTTGAGTATGACATTACTATTCTGTTTACGAATGTTCCGCCGAAGTTTGTCCATACAGTGTAAGCACGTCCAAAGAACGGGCTTCCGGATATATCATCTACAGCTGAAAAATTCTTATCAAAGCTTGATGCGCCGGGGAAGTTCTGGTCAAATGTCCAGGTTGTTCCGCCGTTATCTGAATGTCCGAAGCCCTGGATACATGAGAGTCCAAGTCTTCCGGGCCATGTACCTGTGCTTGGCCATATTATAGCACCGGGGTCACCGCTGTTTGGTGTGTACATCTGGAAGTTACCTGTCCAGCTTGTACCGCCGTTGTTTGAATAACAGAAACCTGTACCCCAGAATGAGGGGCCGTATGAGTTCCATGATGCGAACATAACAGAGCCGTTGCCTGTCATATTTGTTGCATCTATTTCACTCTGGGTAGCTGTGTGCGGAAAAGGTCTTACGTTTGGCGGAAGAACTAAAAGTTCTGAGCCTGTGTTAACAACGCGTGTTGTTGTGTTTGGATTCTGGTAGTTAACCTGATCCTGTGCAGCAGGTAAATTGTAATAATCACCTGTTGGATACACTTTTGTCATTGGGGTCTTCCAAACCCAACCCGGTGCATCTTGTGCAAATACATTACCAATAAATAGTAATGCACACACGATTGAAAGTGTGAATTTTATTCTCATCATTTCCTCCTGGATATAATACGAATTACATCCAAATGATTTTTAATTTGGTTAATAAAAAGTGATTTAATATCTGCATTTTAAGCGAATAATTATAAAAAAGCAAGTTTATTTTTAGTATTTTTCCTAACGGAAATTTATATATAATATTTTTGTAGTATATGAAATAAACTAATTTTCCGGGATAAATTTTTCCCTAATTCCACAAGCCGCATGCTTTATATCTGGGAATTATTTTTTTTATTTGTATTTTAGAACATGAAATATTTAAAATATTGGATATTACTGATAATTTTATTGGGTTTTACAATAAATACTACAGTTTTTACTCAAAATTACTGGCTGCAGCAAACTTCACCCACACAAAAGAAATTAACAAAATGCCTGTTCCAGGATTCATTGTACGGCTGGGTAATTGGTGACTCAGGTATTATTATAAATACAACCAATGGGGGATCGAACTGGAATATTCAGCCTTCCGGGGTTACATCAACTGAGCTCAGGGATCTTACATTCATTTCAAGAAATACAGGCTGGATAATATCTGTTGACTCCGCTTACAAAACCTTTATACTTAAAACCACCAATTCAGGCACTAACTGGCAGAGAACATATTTTACCGATACTACTATAATATTAAATACAATATTCTTTGTTGATAATAACACAGGATATGTATCAGGGTTTAACGGCAAAATTTTTAAGACTACCAACAACTGTGCTTCGTGGTCTGAATGTTACATTGATACAACAGGCTGCCTGTATCTTTTCCCGAAGAATGATATTTATTTTTTAAACTCTCAAACGGGCTTTGCATGCGGCGGTGTGCTTGACCTCCAGGGAATTTTTCTGAAAACTACAAATTCAGGCGGTACATGGTATTCTTCCTGTATATCGGCTGAACCTATGAATGAGATCAGGTACCGCGGCAATAACAGGATAGCGCTTATGGGCGGGGATTTTGATCTTGGCAGCATTTATGGGCGATCAACCAATATGGGTGATAGCTGGCAGTACTCCCAGACCTCATGCTATGGTAATGCAACGGCTTTTGCATTCAGAACACCTTCTGAAGTATGGGCAGTCCTAAGCTTTGTTGGAATGTTTGCCGTTAATCTTGATTCCATGGATCCGGGCTCAAGGTGGCAGTGCATCAATACTCCCGGCAGCGCTGCATTATATGCCATTGAATTCCTTTCACCAACTAATGGCTATGCTTTTGGTGAGCACGGCTTGATATTTAAGTACAACGAAAATATTATAGGGCTGCAGAACAATAATAATTCTATTCCGGGCAAAATATCGTTGTATCAGAATTACCCGAATCCTTTTAATCCTGAAACAAAAATTGAATATTATCTGCCTGCTTCTTCAAATGTAATAATTAAGATATATGATGTAAGCGGAAAAGAGATAAGTTCATTTAATGAAGGCAATAAACAGGAAGGTAATTATAGTATTATCTTCAGGGCAAATGACCTGCCGTCTGCAGTCTATTATTACCGGTTAATAACAGATTATGGCACTGTTACAAAGAAAATGGTAATAATAAAATAAAAAGGCGTCCTTGCGAACGCCTTTAATCGGGGAGTAATACTACAAATGTTTGAAGCGTGAAACAGAAATTATTTTACTACAACCATTTTCTTTACTGAAGAGAATTCTCCCGCATCTATCCTGTAGAAGTAAATTCCGCTTGCAAGCTCAGAAGCATTAAAATCAGCTGTATAGAAACCTGGCTGTTTTGTTTCATTTACAAGTGTTGCTACTTCCTTGCCCAGTACATCAAATACTTTCAGCGATACGTTTACTGCTTTTGGCACTGAGTATTTTATAGATGTTACAGGATTGAACGGATTAGGATAGTTCTGTGCCAGTGAGAAATAATTCGGTATTTCCACAGTCTGAATTATTCCTGTTAATGTCTGGTATGTAAGCTGCAGGCACCATGCTTTAAGCAGCCCTGTATCACCGGTAGCACCGTCAGTAATTGAAAGTGTCCATGTACCGTTAACAGCAATTCCGTTAAACGGAGTTAATGGTGAAGACGGCCTGAAATTACCTGTAAACGGAGCAGTTCCGCTTGCAATTGGTGTAGCAGCTGAATCATTAAGTACCGTGCCTATAAAATTATCGCCGCTTCCGCCAACTGCCGTTATTATACCAACATTTGTTGCGCCTTTTATCAGGTTAAATGAAAGGTCTGAATCCCACGTATGTGTTAGAGTATCAATCCTTACATTAACATCAACAACATTAAATGCGTTTGCAATATTTACAACCATATTATCGCTTACTGTTGCATTATCAGGTATTACAAGATTTACATTATTTCTGCAAATTGTTGTCTGTGCATTCACTATACCTGCTGGTAAAACGGTCACAACTGAAGTTACAGTATCATTAGCCCTGTTAATATCAACTGCAAGGCCATGTGCAATTTTTAATGTATAAGTACCTGCGGCTGTCGGTGTCCATGAAAATGCAGCTGAATCATTTCCGCCTGCAGGCAGGTTAGCAATTGTTACTGTTGAGCCTGTTATTGTTCCGTTAACAAAAAATTTAACCGGAACATTGGTCTGTGCGTTTGTTCCGATATTGGTTACCCTTGCTTTAATTGTATAAGCAGTGTTAACTGTAAAGCTTCCCGGGAAGCTTAAGAAAGGTCCGCATGTTACATCATTTGCTGCCGGCGGCCCAACTGCAAGAAGTGCTAGATTTGCATCAACAATACCGTAACCCATTTCATTGTTCCATGTATTGCCAAGCTGTGTTAACGGACCTGCTGAAGTATATGAATATGCTCCGTTTTTCTTTGCTGTCCTGTTAATTCTTGCTCTTACTGTATCCCATGTCTGTGTTGAATCCTTGGATAGCAGTAATGCGCAAACACCAGATGTATTTGGTGTAGCGCTTGATGTTCCGTTGAATGAATTTGTATATCCGCCGCCCTGCACTGTTGCCCATATCTTTACGCATGGAGCAACTATATCTAATCCTGTTCCGTAGTTGGCACCCCACCAGTTTTCAAGATCACAGCTTGAGGGTGATTTTCTCTGGTTACACGGACTGACACCGCCTACAGAGATAACTTCAGGCTGGGTTGAAGGCCAGCTTAGTGATGAGTTTCCGTTACCTGTTGCAAATACCCAAACTATTCCTTTTCCGTTCCTTCCAAGATTAACGCCGTCTGTGATAGCATTATTTGATGTCGGGTCCGGTGATCCGCCGCCCCATGAATTGCTTGAGATCCATGCGTTACCAAATGTTCTTGCACCTATCAATGCATTCTGTATTGCTGTTGTTGTTGTTGAGCCTGCTGAATTGAAAATTTTTGCTGCAAATACTTTTGCTCCGGGTGCTACACCTGATATACCGATACTGTTATTGCCAACTGCTGCTACTATGCCTGCTGTTGAGGCACCATGACCGTAATCATCAATACCGCCGTATGTGTTTGCAATGTAATTAAAATTATATCCGTGTATAACGTTTGCAGCCATATCAGGGTGTGTTGTATCCATGCCTGAGTCAACCATCTGAACGCGGCACTGTGCAATACCCAATGTCTGGTTCCATGCTGAATCCAGCCCCATATCACAATCAGCCACGCCGTTGCCTGTTACCGGAATATTTGTTCCTGTATTTATTGCTGACCACTGCTGCGGGAAGTTCGGATCATTGGGCACGAACTGCAGAAGATTTGTATAGCAGAATCCGGGTCCTGAATAGTTTACCATTCCGCTTGCCCATACTTCATTTGAAAAATCCATTGAGTTTGTGTTTTCAACTGAAGGTATTTCTATCTGGAATGTCAAGCCGCCTGTTACATCAAGCTGTTTTATTATTTTCATTCCTTTGCTGCTAAGGTATTGCTGTATCTGCTGAATTGAATACTGCGGTTTGAACTGTGCAGAAATATTATTTTCACAGCCCTGCAATGTGTTTGCATTTCCCATTCCTTCACGCAGGCCAAATACCGGTGAGGAATATTCTACCAGCGGATTTGTCCGAAGCTGGTTAACAATATTGTTTAATGCTGCATTGTTTGTTGCGTAGTTAAGCTTTATGAACTGCTCTTTTTCGTTATTAGCGAATTTCTGTATTCTGCTGTCGCAAACACCAATTGTTCCGAAAGCATTATTGAAATCCTGTTCGGTCATCGGGCTCTTAAGCTTGATATATACCATTTCGGGTTTATGAACCAGGTAATATCTTGAACCCTCATAATAATAGTAGTCTGTTATATTGGCAGAATTACTTTCTGTCTGGAAGTTATTCCAGCCTATAAAGCTTGCTGATACCGCGAGTACTGCCAGTAACAGTATTCTGGAAAAGTTTTTCATAGATAAGATCTCCTTGATAGTTATTAAAGATTATTTTTGCTTTGAATATTATTTGTAAAGGAAGTATAAAGTTTACAGGCGTAAAAAAAGGAATAAAACCTGAACAATTTAATATTATATAATATTAATTTCACTTTACACCGCATAAATATTCATTGCAGTAAAAAGCATTGTTCATTTTATTCCTCCTGATAAATGAAATTAAATCTCAGTTATCAATAAAATGATACCATTTTGCTGTACTTATAATGTAATTTGCTATTTTTGAATTAAAATGTCAAGATTAATTTTAAGGATTTACTTCTATTATATAAAGGAAAATGTTTACGTGGTCTTATTTTGAAACACCTTATTGAAATTTTCGATATATTTTCTTTTAATATCACCAAAATCAGCTTTTTTGCCTGTTATTTTTTCAACACTTGTAACACCTTT
The DNA here is from genome assembly GCA_964577645.1 of uncultured Ignavibacteriales bacterium. Classification (GTDB taxonomy): domain Bacteria; phylum Bacteroidota; class Ignavibacteria; order Tepidaquicellales; family OLB5; genus OLB5. Next base: position 2,399 of record CAZOAP010000027.1, on the reverse strand, counting down.
ATGGAAAATTCCGCAGGGGATTATCTTATCAAAATAACCCAGGTCTGTATTAATATTGAAAGCAATACCGTGCATGGTTATCCATCTTGAAACCTTTATGCCGATTGCGCATATCTTTTCTTCACCAACCCATACGCCGGTAAACTCTTCCTCGCGGTGTGCTTCTATGTCAAGATCTTTCAGCGTAAGTATTACAGTTTCTTCAAGCTCACGCAGGTAGCGGTGTGTATCCTTATAATAGTTATTCAGGTCTATTACAGGGTATACTACCAATTGCCCGGGTCCATGATAAGTGATATCACCCCCGCGGTCAATTTCATAATATGAAATTCCCTTTTGCTTCATTTCATCATCACTTATCAGTATATGATCCCTTGAGCCTGTCTTTCCCAATGTATAGACGTGGTTATGCTCTACTGTATATACAATATCTTCAGGCATCCCCTGCTGCTTCCTCAGGTGTGTTTCCTTCTGCAGGTCCCACACTTCTTTGTAATCAGCAAAACCAAGATCAATATGCTTAAATGCCATTAGAATTAATTCTTCATCCCAAATAATTTAGGAATACAATATTATAAAAAATATAGATGCTGAAACAATACCGTATCAAGTATGGCACATGGTTCAGCATGACAAAGTTTGGGAACAAGTTTAACGTTAAAAGGTTATAAGTAATATTCAATAAATCATCTTACAAAAACACACTATTTTGGGGAAAACACAGGTTATCTATTATATATATATGTAAATTGCGGGGTTTATTTAATAAATAACTTGATTTTAAATATTGAAAATTTTATATTCGGTTCTGAAATTGGTGTACCATCAAATTTAACAAAGGAGAAGCAAATATATGAAAAGACTATCAGGCCTTCTTTATATACTTTTCGCCTTCATCTCTCTTCAATATCTGGCAGGCTGCGGAGGCTCTAATACAGATGAAGAAGAATCAGCTGATGTGAAAAAGAAAAAAGACTCAATTAGTGTTTATACTGCACTTGAAAATGCAAGGATACATTATACCAAAGCATTACAGTTCAATGAGCAGGCTGATTCAAAATCTTCCGGCGAGGAATTTGAAGCAGCTTTAAAAGACCTGGGGAAAATTGATACAAAGAACCTTGAAAAACATTATGGATGGGAAAAAGATTACAAGGAGATCACTACAAGCATTGTACAGGATTATATTACAGCGCACGGTGACTTGAACGAAGACCATAAAGTTTTTAAGCTTGCGGCAAAGCTTGGCATCAAATACGAAAAAGTTGAGAAGAAATCTTACTCAAATACTTTTAACCCCGATGACCTTCCTCAAAACAATGATATACCTATAGTAGATAACAATTCCGTACAGGATTACATTGCTTACTTTACAGGCAACGGCCGTAAATATATGGATAAATGGTTCTACAGGCTTGGTAAGTACTCTAATTTAATGAGAGCCATTTTACGTGAAAATAATGCTCCTGAAGAATTGATATATCTCTCTATGATCGAATCAGGGCTTGATCCAAAGATCGGCTCATGGGCCGGTGCTATTGGCTTATGGCAGTTCATGCCTGCAACAGGTTCATCATACGGCCTGTATTATGATGCTAACACCGATGATAAACGCGACCCTGAAAAATCAACCGATGCTGCTGCAAAACATCTGAAAGATCTCTATAAATCTTTCGGTGACTGGTATCTTGCACTTGCTTCATATAATGCAGGACCCGGCAGAATAACAAGCGCCGTTAAAAAATCAGGTTCAACTGATTTCTGGACGCTGCGCGATTACCTGCCGAAGGAAACAAGGAACTACGTTCCGCAGTTCATAGCAGTATCAATGATATGCCAGAACCCCGCCAAATACGGTTTCAATGATGTGGAGTGGGGCAAGCCGCTTGAGTATGACAGGGTTATTATTAAATCTGCGGTAACTGTTGACCAGATAGCAAGCCTCTGCAATACGGATGTGGAAACTATCCGTGACCTGAACACACAAATGCTTAGTGATGTAACCCCGGTATTTGATGGCGGTTACCTGATAAAGATTCCTAAAGGAACTTACAAGGAATTTACTGCAAACTATGAAGCCGCAGGCGATATAGAAAAATACGGCTTTAAGCCCATCTTTGACGGCAATGAAGGAACAGCTTCAATAAATCATGAAGAATCATTCTCATATTTTAAAGTATCTGATTATAATGTTGAAGATAAGCGGTACATAATAAGTACAACCAACAGGGAGCTTGTTTTTCATGATATTAATGATTCAGATGACCTCTATAATATTTCACTCAAGTACTCAGTGCGCCCAAGTGATATAAGGGTGTGGAATAATATCAATTACGGTATTTATCCTAAGCGCGGAGATAAGATATCAGTCTGGCTGACCAAGCAAAAATACAAAGAAC
>CAZOAP010000026.1:0-19974 GCA_964577645.1 uncultured Ignavibacteriales bacterium | reverse complement strand
GACCTGGCTTTGGACGGCAGGTTTATTATATTTCAGACTGACTCATATGACTCCCGTATATATGAGTACGAGAATGAGCTGAACGGAGTAGTATCAAACCAGGGTTTATACGGAAAGGGCAGAAGGTGGTATTTAATGCTCAAGTATAAACCGTATAAATTCCTTGAGCTTTCTGCAAAATATGCTGAAACAATAATTGAAGGAGCAAAGTCAACAGGCTCCGGCAACGATGAAATTATGGGTGACCTGAAAAACAGGTTCTCTTTACAGCTTGATATAAAATTTTAATTCATATTTACCTTATAATTTACTGCTGCAGATAAAACCTTTTTAGTGGATAAAATAAACCAGATAATTGAATTATTGAGGGAAGAGTTCCCTGGACTTGACCCGAAACCAAGTAAAGCAGATCCGCTTAATATACTGATTGCTACAATGCTTTCCCAAAACACTACAGATAAGACCAGTTACAGGGCTTTTATGAACCTGAAAAATAATTTTAAAGACTGGGATGATGTTATGAACGCTCCGCTTGGCAGGATAAGAGATGCAATAAGGATTTGCGGCTTAACCAATCAAAAAGCATTAAGCATTAAGAATATGCTTAAGGAAATGAAAAAGAAATACGGTAAGCTCAGCCTTAACTTCCTTAAGAAAAAAAGCAATGATGAGATCTATGAGGAATTATTGCAGTATAATGGGGTCGGGGTAAAAACCATTTCCTGTGTACTTGCATTCAGCTTAGGCAGGGATGTTTTTCCTGTCGATACACACGTTCACAGGGTAACAAACCGGCTGGGAATTGCAAAGGCTGTTACACCTGTTAAAACATTTGAACAGGTAAAGGATAAGATACCTGAAGGAAAAAAATTCCTCTTCCACACTTTGCTTATCCGCTTCGGCAGAAAAATCTGCCGTTCGGTAAATCCGCTCTGCGGTAAGTGCAGGCTTTATGATCTGTGTTCATTTAAAGAGAAGGAATTTTATGCAATGAAATCACAGCCTGAACCCAAAGAAAATAATTTTATAATTCTTGAACATGTTTAAGTATATTTATACGGGAAAGTAATTTTGCATTTCGATAAAACCAAAGTACATAAAATATTGATTATTAAGCCCGGTGCTATCGGTGATGTGCTGCTGTGTACTCCTGTAATTGAAAATTTAAGACATAACTTCCCGGATGCACAAATCAACTTCCTTACACAAAGCTACTGCAGGGAGGTTTTGGCAGGAAACCCATACCTGGACAGGGTGCTTACTTATGATATTGGCAAAGGCGACGGCTCTTTTTGTCTAATAAGGAATATCCACAACCAGAAATATGACCTTATAGTTGACCTGTTCGGTAATCCCAGGACTGCAGTGATAGTATTTAACAGTGATGCTAAATACAGGGTAGGGTACAGGTTCGGCTGGCGCTCACTTGCGTATAATATAAAAGTTAAGCCAAGAGGCGGTGAAGTACATAATATTGAGTTCAATCTTGATGCTTTAAGAGTTTTGAATCTGGATATTATCACACACAAGCCCTTTCTGCATATAAACGGTGTACATGAAGAATATGCAAATGATTTCTTTAAAAATAACGGACTTGAAGGTAAAAAGGTTATCGGAATAAATGCAAGCGGCACCTGGCCAACAAAAGTATGGTATCCTGAAAAATTTGCTGAGCTTGGAAAAAGATTTGGCAGTGATGCTAAGATATTATTGTTCTGGGGATATGATAAGGAAAAAGAAACTGCGCTTAAGATAAAAGATTTAATAGGTGATAATGCTCAGCTTATACCGCAGGTAAACTTAAAATACATGGCTGCGCTTATAAAAAAATGTACATTGTTTGTAACCAATGATACAGGTCCAATGCATGCGGCATGGATAACCGGAGCGAACACAGCTGCAATATTCGGTCCCACAAACTCGCATTTACAGGGTCCGTTAAGTGAAAATTCGGTAATTATCAAAAATGAAGCGCTAAGCTGCCTTGGATGCAATTTAACACAGATCTCAGATTGCCCAAATTCACATAAATGTATGGGTGAGCTTAGTGTTGATTATGTTTATGATAAAATAATGGAATTTATGAGTTTACATAAATTGTAAGGAACTATTTCAACAATATATTCAGTTTAAATAGTGTTGTTAAAAAGAAGGGAATTAGAAATTGAAAAAACTTAGTTTTTTAGTATTCGCTGTTTTATTGATAAGTACAGTATCTTCGTTCGCACAAAATTCATTTGAAGACGCTTTGAAAAAAGCAAAGAATGAAAATAAAAGAGTGATAGTTGATGTATATACTGACTGGTGCGGATGGTGCAAAAAAATGGATGGCGAAGCATACAGTAATTCTGATATTAAAAAGATTATTGAAGAAAACTTTGTGCTGGTAAAGCTTAATGCCGAAGGTACAGGCAAGATAAAGTATAACGGTAAAGATTATACTGAAACAGATCTTGCTACATACTTTGAAGCTACAGGCTATCCTACAACCATTTTTCTTGAGCCTGACGGCAAGGTAATTGAATTCAAATACGATAAGCAGCCGATGAAGATAGTTCCGGGTTATTTTAAGACCGATGAATTTAAAAAGATACTTGAATTTTTTAAGAACGGAAAATATAAAGATACAGATATGAGTACTATTGTTTAAGAATAATAATCATTGAAATACAGGCGGGTTTTTAACCCGCCTTTTTTATTTCTGTTATACCCCGGTGTATTGTTAGGAAAGCTTTTACGGTTTGGTTAGGATTTAAAAAGTTTTGTTAAAGTAATATTAGCTGGTCACAATTATCTGCGTTTTTTGCACATTTCCCTTAATTAAACTCAAACATTACTCTCATATAAGGTTAATCCTAATTGGCAATCTTTGTAATTAATGAATATAAAAGAAATCATTTTAATACAAAGATGAAAATAAAGAATATACTATTATTAATGGCAGTGATTTTTCTGATGAGCTTAACAACATTTGCTCAAAACGGAAAAATTGTCGGCAAAGTCCTTGACGGATCCAATGGCAGTGTTTTACCCGATGCAGTACTTAAGCTTGAGAACCTGAACAAAGGAACAGCTTCTGATCTGGATGGCAAGTTTACTTTTGAAAATATTGCCTCAGGTGATATGAGCTTAAAGGCATCATACGTTGGTTATGTTTCACAAAATATAAATGTAAGTGTAAAGTCAGGTGAGGTTGTAAATGTTGATATAGTCCTTCAGCCGGAAGGAACACTTACCGATACCGTTACAATTGAAGCTACAAGGATACAGAACAACGAAGCAGCAATGCTGCTTAAGCAGCAGAAGGCTGAAAATATCCAGGACGGAATATCCAGCCAGCAGATAAAAAGAACAGCTGATGCAACAAGCAGTGAAGTATTGAAAAGAATTGTCGGAGTTTCGATTATTGATAATAAGTTTGTTTTCGTAAGGGGTACAAATGAAAGATACAGCGCAACAACACTCAACGGTGTTATTCTGCCCAGTACCGATCCTGATAAAAAGGCTTTTTCATTTGACCTTTTTCCCTCAAACCTGCTTGATAATATTGTAATATCAAAATCTTATACACCAGACCTGATTGGAAATTTTTCAGGCGGTTTGGTGCAGGTAACAACCAAAGATTTTCCTGACCAGCTCTCGCTTAACTTTACAACATCCAGCTCATATAACTCCATAACCACGGGAGAAAATTTCCTTTCATATAATGCGGGTGAAAAAAAGATATTATTCTTCAACTCAGGAAAAGATAACGGCTCAAGGCAGCTTCCTTCAATTTTTCCTGATATGAGCATAACTTCAGCAAATTTTAACCTGCAGGATGTAAAATCATTCAGCCGCGCATTGGTTAACAACTGGGCACAGGAAAGCCAGGCCGCACCGGTTAACGGAGGCTTCCAGCTTTCGCTTGGTAATAATATTGCTCTTGGAAAATCAAACAATCTCGGATTCTTTGGAGCATATACATACAGTAATTCATTTAACTCAAAAACTGTTGAAAGACAGGCATTCCAGCAGGATGCTTTGCTTGAATCAAAATATACAGGCTCACAATCAGAATACGCTGTACTTTGGGGCGGATTACTGAACCTGAGCTTCAGGGCAGGTGAGAACAATAAATTCAGCTTTAAGAATACATATGTATTCAACTCAGAAGATGAAACTGATTACCAGGAAGGTATCAACAATCCCCAGGCACAGGATAGAAAGCTGTACTCTACAAAATTTGTTGAAAGGAACATGTTTTCAACACAGGTATCAGGTGAGCATTTTATCAGCAAGCTTGGAAAACTAAGAGTAACATGGAAAGCAGCGTACAGCGATGCAGACAGAAGTGAGCCTGATTACAAAACTCTGCGCTACCAGAGAGAGCTTGGCACAGAAGGTCTCTACTATGCTTCTATGAGTACAGCGGAAGCAAATTCACTCGGCGGTGGAAGGTTTTTTAGTAAGCTGAAAGATATAAACCGTTCTGCAGAAACAAATTTTGAGTTCTTTTTTAAACCCTTAAAAAAAGTTGAAGTAAAATCAAAATTCGGCGTGTTCTTTAACAGGAGCACACGTGATTTCAGCGCAAGGTTATTTGCACCAAAGATACAGAATGCAAATAATTTCCTGCTCATATACCAGTCACCTGATTCACTTTTCAGGGCGGAAAATATTGATACAAATAAGATCCTGTATTATGAGCTGACACGAAAATCTGACACGTATAATGCATCTGAAAATCTTGCTGCCGGCTATATGATGTTTGATATTCCGATTGGTAAATTAAGAACAGTAATAGGTGCAAGGCTTGAATCCAACCTCAGCAAGCTTAGCTCATTTGACCAGATAGGCGAACCGGTTGAGCGCGATGTAAATAAAAATGATGTATTGCCTTCTGTAAATTTAACCTATGCATTAAATCCCAAAATGAATGTAAGAGCCGGATATTACCAATCCATATCACGCCCTGAATTCAGGGAAATTGCACCTTTTAGCTTTTATGATTTTACCGAGCAGATATTCACAATTGGTAACCCTGAAATTGAAAGGAACCTGATAAGGAATTATGACTTAAGATATGAATACTTCCCGCAGGCAGGTGAGATAATATCATTAAGTGTGTTTTACAAAAAATTTGATTCACCCATTGAAGAAGTGTTTATACCTAATTCAGGCGGTGATAACAGGATAAAGACATTTCAGAATGCAAAAGGCGGAGCAAATAATTACGGTGTTGAACTGGAATTAAGGAAGAATCTTGGATTTATTGCAAAGCCGCTTAAGTTCTTTTCAGTCAATGCAAATATTTCAGTTATCAATTCAAAGGTTGATCTCTCAGGCTTAGGCTCAACAGCTACCAATCAGGAAAGAAGACTGCAGGGACAATCACCTTACACAGTTAATGCCGGCCTGTATTATGATAATACCGATATAGGCACAAGTGTGAATCTATCATATAACAGATTTGGCAAAAGAATATCTGAAGTTGGACTGGAAGGTCTTGCAGATGTTGAAGAGAACGGAAGGGACGTGCTGGATATATCTGTGATACAGAAGCTGTTCAAGAACTTTGAAGTTAAATTTTCAGCCAAAGACATTTTAGCACAGGATTACCTGTTCACACAGTCACTGAACGGTAAGGATGAAATGTACAAAAAAATAAATGCCGGCACTTCGTTTTCGTTAAGTCTTTCATTCAAATATTAGAACGTAATATTAAGAATACATTAGGATGTTAGCTGAAATCCCGCTAAAACAGCGGGATTTTTTATTTTCAGTTAAAATTAATTCATAATACATTAACAAATCCTTATTGGCAGCCTAACACTTAAATCTTAAATTTGTTCATTAACAATCAAATTAATTACGTTAAAAAAGAGAATCCGTGAAAGGAACAAAAATGCTTAGAAAAATTCTATTAGCTGTATTTACGGTTTTTGTATTCAGCTCCGCAGTATTTGCAAACAATTGGAGCGATACATTAACAGGAAGCATAACCACAGTTAAAACATTACAAAACACAAAAAGATATCTGATACTTGGCACTGTATTTGTTGAACAGGGCGGCTCACTGGTTATTCCGGCGGGTACACAGCTGTTTGGAGACAAGAACTCCAAAGGTACCATTGTTGTAAAAAGAGGCGGGATAATTAATGCTGTTGGTACAGCAGATGCTCCTGTTATTTTCACAAGCTCACAGCCTGCAGGTTCAAGATCAGCAGGTGACTGGGGCGGAATAATTCTGCTTGGTAAAGCAAGAATTAACACACCAACAGGTATTGATACAGCAACAATTGAAGGTATTTCTCCTGCAGTATATTACGGCGGACAGGTTGATACCGACAGCACAGGTATTATGAGCTACTGCCGCATTGAATATCCCGGAATTGCACTATCACCAAACAATGAAATTAACGGTTTAACATTCGGCGGAGTTGGCTCAAGGACAGTGATAGACCATATTATGGTAAGTTATTCAGGTGATGATTCATTTGAATGGTTCGGGGGAACTGTTAACTGTAAATATTTAATAGCTTACTATGGTGTTGATGATGATTTTGATACTGATAACGGCTTCCGAGGCAATGTTCAGTTCTGTTTGTGCGTCAGGAATCCGAACATTGCGGATATCAGCGGTTCAAACGGGTTTGAATCAGATAACAATGCTACACCTACATATACTGCCCCAAGAACGCAGCCTAATTTTTCCAATGTAACAATTGTTGGACCTTTAAAAGATACAAACTCAACAATTAACCCTAACTTTACACGCGGTATTCATGACAGAAGGAATTCACTGATGTCAATAGCAAACAGTTTGATTATGGGCTGGCCAACAGCGGCTTTGCTAGATGGAACAGGCGTAACATGTGCGCTTCAGAATGACACCTCGAGAATTAAATCAAATATCTTCTCAGGCTGCCCGCAGGGTTACAAATCAACCAATGCAGGCTGCGGATTTGATGCCAATACTTACATGGGTTCAAATAATACCACATTATCAACAAATCCTGCAATGCAGCTAACCGATCCTTACGGCGCATATTCAACAGGTAACTATTCACCTGCAAACTTTAATCCGGCAGCAGGCTCACCTGCACTTTCAGGCTCAAACTTCACATACCCGGGCTTTAGTTCATTTGTGAATACAACATACAGGGGTGCATTCAGTCAAAGTGATACATGGGCAAACGGCTGGACAAACTTCAGGCCGGATACAGTAAATTACAAAATATTACCTATCGGTATTCAGCCAATAAGTAATGTAGTACCTAAATCATTCAGCCTGCAGCAGAACTATCCAAATCCTTTTAACCCTGTTACAAAGATAAGCTTTAACGTTGCATCAAACGGCTCAGCAAAGCTTGTTGTATTTGATGCAATTGGCAGAGAAGTTGCAGTACTCGTAAACGAAGACTTAAAAGCAGGTGAGTATGCAGTAAGCTTTAACGCTTCAAACTTACCAAGCGGTATGTATTTATACAGATTAACTGTTAGCGGAGATAAAGCATCATTTACATCAACTAAGAAGCTTGTTCTGGTTAAATAATATTTATTAATTTGCATTAATTTTCAATAGCATTTCCCCAAAACCCCGGTTTATCCCGGGGTTTTTTATTGGATTAATATCATTTCATTAATTGATATTTCTCATTAGATTTATTAGTCTTAATATCTATATTTGTATAAAATGAACTAAAACCTTTGAGATCTAATTGCATTTTAAGTTTCTTTTTGCTTATTAATTCTACAATTTATACTCAGGAAAAAGATCTGTTCAGGAACAGTTTATTTTTAAATTTAAAAGCGGGATATCATACCGGATTTAAGCCTGACCAGAATAATGGTTTCCCCGGCGGCTTTGCCTGGGATGCGGCGCTTTCTTACGGTATAAATAACTTTCTCGCAATTGGCGTAAACCTGGAATCATGGAACAAAAAGGATATTTACAGGCCGCATAAGGGTAATGAAAATATTTCAGCAATTTCCTATGGTATAAATTTCCGGTTTAAAAAATCGATATTTAAAGGTTCAGTTCTCTATTTAGGGGCAGGTTTAGGGAATTACAGCATTTCAAGAAAATACAGCATCCCCGGTAATGATAATCAGATGAATTATTTAAGCCTGTTTCTCTTATTTGGTACGGATATAAAGGTTTACAGGAATCTTTTTCTGACCGCTGAATGTAATTTAACTGGATTAATAGGTGGAATAGATTATGGCGGAAATAAAAGTGACCCGGCAATTATAAATTTTAAAATTGGCCCGGCTTTTTTATTCAATCTGCCTTAAATTCATTATCATTTCTGAAGTTATTTTTCACCGTAGATTTTCAGTTGCCGGTATTACTGTTTGAATATAAATTAAATTAACACTTTTGAATTTTAGATATACATTCCTGTTCTTTGTGCTTGTTAGTTGTTCAGTTTTTTCCCAGAGCAGGGAAGAAAACTATTATAGGAATATTCTGTTTTCTTTTAAAGCCGGTTATCATACTGGATATAACCTTAGTATGGATGAAGGCTTCCCTGTTGGAATTGTTTACGATGGGTCTTTTGCGGTTGGTGTAAGCAAAAACATCATTCTTGGAGTAAATTTTGACTACTGGAAAAAAGATAATGTGGTTACGCATCCCTCATTAACTAATATTACAATAAATAAAAATTACAGTGGTTTTAGTTACAGAGTTTACGTACAGTACAGGAATACATTTCTAAAAAAATTAGATCTATATATCGATGCCGGGTTGGGGCGATATAAAATTTACTATGATTATCTGTACAATAATTCCTACAGCGCAGATTATAATTATTACCTTAACGCGGGTATAAGTATTGGGGCAGGTTATAAATTCAGTAACCTTATTAGCCTGAATGCTGAAGTATCACATTATCAAATGATAGATTTTGATCTGGGAGGCTCAAATTCTGTTTACACTACAAATCTTAAATTTGGACCAACGTTTTTTATACAGTTGAAATGAATCTTAAAATTATGTTTAAATTATCAATAATTAGGCTTATTTATTGATTTTATTTCCAAACCCCGTTATTACGGGGTTTTGTTTTTTATAGATTTAAAATTTGTTTTTCATTTAAAATTCTGTTAATTTAGCGTATTCATATGGGGAATAATTAACAAATAAAAGGAGAGAAAAAAATGAGATTAACAAAATTTACGGTTTTGTTACTTTTAGTTTCAGTTTTTATTTTAAATTCCGTACAGTCACAGGTAAAAACCACAACCACAAGCTACTGGAAAAAACCAGCTGCTTTCACAATTGAATGGAATTTTTCATACTCACAGCCATTACCCAATATGATGGGAGATATGGGTGAACAGTTCAAATTCAAGAATTACGGTGTAAAAACCGGGTTTGGAAGCCAGATATATTTTAAGCTAACAACTGATAAAAAAGGAAAGATACGCCCGTATTTCACATTAGGATACGATCTTTTCCTGAATACAGATAACAATAATGCATACATTCCGAATAATATACTATCCCAGTGGCCAAATGATAGTGCAGTAAACGGAACCACACCCGGAAAATCAAAGATGTATCTTCACAATTTTTCAGCTGCTGTTGGTTTTGAATATGCATTCTACAGCAAAACAAAATGGACACCATATGTTAATTTTGATTTCGGCTTAAATATGCTTTTTGGTACATATAAACAGACACCAAACAACACAGGCATGGAAGTATCTTATACATATAAGAATGCACCAAGATTAGGTCTGGGTTTAGGCGCAGGTGTGAACGGAAGGCTAACAAGGAATTTTGGTATAGCCATTGGTGTGAAATACAAACTTCCGAACCTTTTGTTAAAAGATTCAAAATTTTCAACAGAAGTTAATAAGATGTATATTAATGATAAGGAAGATGTGGCATTGAGTCCGAATTTAAGCAAGGATAGAAACATGATGTACCTGCAGATGTACTTAGGTGCAACATTCTTTATCGGTAAAAAATAACAGATGTATAAATATTAAGTTTTTTCAAACCCCGTCTGTATACTAACGACGGGGTTTTCTTTTACCTTACGGAAAAGTAAATATCCCGCAACAAAGAATATTAATATTGAAATAACAGCATATCTCTGATTTCCTGTCAGCCAGGAAACCAGGCCAAAGGTCAGCGGACCCAAAATTGTAGAAGTTTTTTCAAAAAGGCTGTAGAACCCGAAAAACTCAGTCTTCTTTTCCTCCGGTATAAGCTTACCGAAGAAGCTTCTGCTGAGTGCCTGTGATGAACCAAGGAATGTGCCTGCAAAAGCTCCGATTATTAGAAATGTGGTTTTATCACCGGCAAAAAATACTGATATTGTTATAACTGCCCAGCTTATAAGTATGAAAAGAATAGTCTTCTTGGTGCCAGCTTTATCAGCTATCCACCCGAATAAGAATGAACCCAGAAGTGCCGTTACCTGTACGATAATGAAAAATAATATAAGGTCTTTGATCTCAAAATTAAGAGTAGTTTGTGCAAAATTTGCAGAGAAGAATATAATAGTATTAACACCATCAATATATAAAAAGTAAGAGAACAGGAACATCCTGATATTTTTAAAATTATTTATATGGCTTATAGTATCTTTTATGCGTTTAAATCCGATGGAGAGAAAATTCGGACTGTCAACCGGCATAACTTTTGTTTTTTCTTTGACAAACAGAAAAATAGGCAGTGAAAACACGAGGAACATAACTGCGCAGGCTATAAATGTAAGGCGGGGTGTATCCTGCAGAATAAGTACTGCTACCAATGAGGCAAGTGAGCCTAAATACCCGATTGCATAACCAAATGAGGAGACCTTATTGTAATTTTCATATTTTGATATTTCTTTTATGAATGCATCGTAAAACCCTAGTCCTGCCTGGAAGCCGATATTTGCGAATATAAACAGTATAACTCCCCACAATATCATTCCTTCAGTTACAAAATATAACAATGCAGTTGATACAATGCAGAGAAAGGTAAAGAAGAACAGGTATTTTTTCTTGCTGCTGTAATAATCACTTGCTGCGCCGAGTACCGGACTTAACACGGCAACAAGTATCATTGAAATATTTATTGCAGTTGACCAGTAAAGATCACCAACGGGCTGATTTAAAGCTACAACTTTTTTGAAATATATTGCATATACAAACGCAACTACAATGGTTGCAAAAGTTGAGTTTGCAAAATCAAAAAGTGACCAGTTAAAAACATCTTTAGTAAGCCACTTGCCCTTAGGTTGTGTTGATTCCATTGGTAATAAAATATATTATTTTAATTCTGAAAGGGTGTCTATCAGGTGACAGGCTGTCTTTTGCCGCTTATCAATCCTTTACCCTTTTTAGTGATCAGTTTTTCCTTTTGCAGCTTATCGAGGATAGCATCGAGTACACCGTTTACAAATTTGCCTGAATTCCTAGTGCTGAAATCCTTGGCAACATCTATATATTCGTTTATTGATACTTTTGGAGGGATATCTTCGAAGTGAAAAAACTCTGTAAGGCACATTTTAATAATGATAGCATCAATCAAAGCAATACGCTCCATATCCCAGTTATCAACAGCTTCGGTGATAATTGCTTCATACTTATCGTTATCGTTTATTGTTTTAACAATAAGCTCATCACAGAACTTTTTATCATCCTTTTTCTCTAATTCTTCCAGCTGCAGCTGCTTAACCTGTTCAATCGGATCCCCGGTCAGCTCAAAGGCGTAAAGTACCTGCAGTGATTTTTCGCGTAAATGTCTTCTAGTTAATGCCATTAATACAAAGATAATTTATCCTATACCAAATAACCAGAACAAAATTACTGCAAAACTTTCTTTTATGCAGAAATTGAAGGATGATTCGGTTGATAGCGGTGTATCAGAGGAAACTGTAAAGGCATTAATGCCAAAGAACTTGCATATTTGCTTGGTCCTTAATAAATGAAAATTGTCGCTTATGATGACAATTTCTTTCCAGTTATTCTTTTTGTAGAGGTTATTGTTAAGATATAATATCTGCTCAAGTGTGGAGTTCGATTTATTTTCTATGAAAATATTACGTTCAGGCACACCTTTTTTAAGCAGCTCATTCTTAGATACATCAGCCTCGGTCATTTCTCCGGGTGCGCCTCCGCCTGTTAAAATGATGTTCTTTATTATTCCAGAAGCGAATAATTCATATCCCTTGTTGATCCTTTCCCTTAAAACAGGTGAGGGCCTGTTTCCGCCCCAAACAGCAGCGCCAAGCACAGTGCCTGCATCAACTGTCTTTTTGCTTTCTTTAAGGATGTTGAAATCATCCTTGTAGTTATACGCAAACAGAAAAACTATTGAGTATGCTGCTGCTAAAATAAGCAGGGTTATCCAGATACTTCTGAATATATAAAACTTCATCAGTACTGTAAAAGAAATTACACATGCCGAAACAGCAATGAACAGGTGAATGATCGCAAATACGGAAAGTGTTAATGTCTGAATTCCTTTTTGCGAGAGAGTCACCAGGTTTTCATAAAAAGTTTCTCTGGGTATTCTGCCCTGGAAAAATGCAAAGGCCAGAAGCAAAAGCGATATTACAGATATTATTACCAGGGTTCTGAGTGCTGCTTTATTTACTTTTGAAGACTGAAGTGCAATGTTAATGATTGCAATAATTGCAATAAGGCAAATTGTGATCCAGAATAAATTACCGGTATACATAATATTAAAACCGGAGAGAAATTCCGAAATAAAGCTTCTGGAAAGCATTGAATTGTATGATGAATTCAGCCAGTATTTGTATGCTTCCATGAATAAAAGAATGAACACTTCATACCCAATCAGCCATGTTATCATTAACTTGTTGCCTGAGCTCTTTTTATCGTTTCCCAACAAATATCCTCGTTTTTCAAAATTAATTATATAAATATACTAACTTAGGTTTAAAGTTTCCTGTAATTCCCAATATATAAGACTTGTTTAGTCGTAATTCCAAAATTGAAAAATTCAAGTCTTTAATATCTGAATTGAATAAAAATCTGTGAACTGCAATATTGGACTAAATTAGTCTAATATTTATTTAATTTTATAAAAGTTATGAAAAAATTTATATTGATCAGTATTATAATACTAAGTGCGGTAAATATTTTTTCCAATGAAAGAAAGTTCGGTTATATTTATCAAAGCAGTGTACTGGGCAAAGGCAACCGTGAACTGGAAATATGGACAACAGCCAGAATAGGGAAGGATATACCGTATTTTGCCGCTACCGATCACAGGGTTGAGTTTGAATGGGGACTATCCAACAGGCTGCAGACAGCTTTCTATGTAAATTTCAGGAACACAAGTGCTGATGACGGCTCAGGCATGAAAACTTCTTTTGATTTTAAAGGTATATCAACTGAATGGAAATACCAGCTATCAAGTCCATCAAAAGCTATTGGATTTGCTTTATATGGCGAGCTTGGACTTAACACCGATGAAGCTGAATTTGAAGGCAAGCTGATATTTGATAAGAAGATCAAAAAAAGTACTTTTGCTATGAATCTTGTATTTGAACATGAATGGGAATTCACCGCCGCAAAACCTGAAACAGAAATTGCACTTGAAGGGAATTTAGGCTGGAGCTATGATATCACAAACTCCTTTGCTCTTGGTATTGAAACAAGGAATCACAATGTGTTTAAAGAAGGTGAGCTTGAGCACTCAGCTTTGTTTGCCGGACCCGTTATATCATTTTCTCAGCCTAACTGGTGGCTTACACTTACCGTAATGCCGCAGTTAACATCTCTTAAAGAAAAATCAGGCGATAAAAACCTTGACCTGAGTGAATATGAAAAAATACAGGCAAGAGTTTTATTTTCATTCAGATTATAAAAGATGAATCATAATGAAGAAATTCTATCATATTTTTATATTTTCATTAATGGCTGGTTTTGTATTTGGTATTTATGATACAAGCGGAAGTCCTTTTAATGAAACCGGCTATAGTGATTCTGTTATTTCAGGTGATACATTAACCGTAAAAACCGATTCGACAGTAATTATTCAGCAGAATTTAGCTGAAGGGAAGAAAATTTATGAGAAGAAGTGCGGCAAGTGTCATGTACTTCA
Source organism: uncultured Ignavibacteriales bacterium (assembly GCA_964577645.1). Classification (GTDB taxonomy): domain Bacteria; phylum Bacteroidota; class Ignavibacteria; order Tepidaquicellales; family OLB5; genus OLB5. The sequence continues at coordinate 5,912 of CAZOAP010000026.1, read as the reverse complement.
TGAAACTGATGAGTATTCGCAAAAGGAATGGAAGAACATTCTAAAAGTTATGAAAGAAAAAGCCGAACTTACCAAAGAACAGCATTCTTTAGTGCTCGGCTATTTATATTCAAAAAGTAAAAAATAAAAACCTTACTGATTAACCTACCATCCAAGCAGCCATGCAAACATTAACGGGGCTACAATTGTGGCGTCACTTTCAACAATAAATTTTGGTGTATTTATATCAAGCTTGCCCCATGTAATTTTTTCGTTGGGTACTGCACCTGAGTATGAACCATAGCTGGTGGTTGAGTCAGATATCTGGCAGAAGTAGCTCCAGAACGGCACATCATGCCACTCCAGGTCCTGGTACATCATTGGTACAACGCAAATGGGGAAATCACCTGCAATACCGCCGCCTATCTGGAAGAATCCAACACCTTTGCCTGAGGAGTTTTTCCTGTACCACTCGCTTAACGTAACCATATACTCGATCCCTGATTTCATTGTAGAGGGTTTAAGCTCTCCCTTAATGCAATATGAAGCAAATATATTTCCCATAGTTGAATCTTCCCAGCCGGGTACTATAATAGGGAGGTTCTTTTCAGCAGCTGCTATCATCCATGAATTTTTCGGGTCAATTTCGTAATACTGCTTAAGCACTCCGCTTAATATCATTTTGTACATATACTCATGCGGAAAGTAACGCTCGCCTTTTGATTCGGCATCTTTCCATAATTCATAAATATGTTTCTGCAGCCTGCGGAAAGCCTCTTCTTCGGGAATACATGTATCGGTAACGCGGTTCAAACCCTGCTCAAGCAGGTCCCATTCTTCTTTCGGTGTCAGGTCGCGGTAATTTGGCACACGTTTGTAATGTGAGTGTGCTACAAGGTTCATAAGGTCTTCTTCAAGATTTGCACCTGTGCATGAGATTATCTGAACTTTATCATTACGTATCATTTCAGCAAGTGATATGCCAAGCTCGCCGGTACTCATTGCTCCTGCAAGTGTTATCATCATCTTTCCGCCTTCAGCAAGATGCACCTCGTATGCTTTTGCTGCATCCATCATTGCTGCAGAATTAAAATGCAGGTAATGTTTTTCCATGAATTGTGATATCGGACCGCGTGTCATTGTTATGTTTCCCCTTTTGAAGATTATTATTTTATAATTTTAATTTCTTAAAGATAAATTCAGGAATTGAAGTTATGATTAACATTATCCACTTCCAGTAAAAGGGAGTGTAAATAATGCTTTTCCTTTTTATCATAGCCTTGTATATATCTTTACCTACTTTTTCAGGTGATGCAACAAGCGGTTTTGGAAGCGGCATACCGTACGTCATTGGTGTATTAACAAAGCCCGGTTTTATAGTAAGTACATTTACACCTGATTTGAACAGCCGGTTCCGCAAGCCTGATAGGTATACTGTCAGCGCGCCTTTTGCTGAACCGTACATGTAATTGCTTTGCCTGCCCCTATCACCGGCAACAGAAGAAATTACGGCAATATTGCCTTTTTTCCTGCTCTCAAATTCAGCAGCAAGAAGCTCACACACTGAAACAATTCCCGTAAAATTAGTATCAATTATCCTGTGCGCCTCAGTAAAATCAGCCTGTGCCTTTTCCTGGGTGCCAAGATACCCGAAGACTATCAGTACATATTCCAGGTCAGGTGTTTTAGCCAGCAGTTCTTCTATAAATTTTTTATGGGAAGTGTAATCAAGTGCATCAATATACTCAGCCCTTGATCTTATTTTATATCTAATGCTGAAATCATTGGCATATTTTTCAGGTTCATCCTGCTTTCTGCCGCCGAATATTATTTCATGGCCGGATTCTGCAAAATGAGCAGCTGCTGCCTGTGCTATAAGTGAGTTTGCACCAAGTATCAGGAGGGACATAAGCCTAGTCTCCCCGCCTGGTCTGAAGTGAATTTATTATCCGGGTCATATTTCATTTTTATTTTCATCCATTTTTCCCAAAGCCCGTTGTACATTTGTTTAAAAGTTTTTTCATCAAGTATCGAGTCTTTTGTAAGGTAATTTCTGCCGCCGTATTCTACAACAATCTCATCAAGAACCCTGCACATTTCTATTACACCCTTTTTAACCGGGAAATCCATTGAAAGCGTATATCCTTTGAACGGGAAAGAAAGGATACCGTCCTGGTCACCCATTTTCTTTAACACTGCAAGGAATGAACCGCCGCCAAAAGCTACAACTTTTTTGAGAATCTTATCAATTGCCTCTTTGCCGTTAGTTTCCGGAATATTAAGCTGGTACTGGATAAGCCCGCTCTTGCTGTAAATATGATTCCAGTTCAGTATAAAATCCAGCGGGTAGAAATATTTATCATAGTGAACGAACTCAACCTTATTCTTTGCAGCCATGTAAAAAGCTGAATTGAAAAGTGTAATTGATACCTTGTTCAGTGTAGCAAACGGCACTTCAAAGGGAACAGATATCTTCTTTTCTATATATTTTTTTGAGGACCTCAGCTTCAGCTTATCATTCAGCTCATTTCCATCGGCATGATTCCCCAGCAAGAGTACATTCCTGCCGTAATTTTTACCGGAGGCAACTATATCCATCCATGCAACAGAATAATGATAATCTTTATCATACTCTTCAAGCTTATCAAAGAGCTCATCCATATTCTTAAGCTTAATCGACCTGTTGGTAAGATATGGTGAGTTTATTTTCTTCATCTGTATTTCTGCTTCAAGTATAAAGCCTGTCAAACCCATACCGCCAACCGTTGCCCAGAACAGGTCACTGTTTAAGCTGCGGGAGCATTCAAGAATTTCACCTGAGGCAACAAGTATTTTAAAGCTTATAAGGAAGCTTGAGAATGAACCAACATTATGATGGTTCTTTCCATGGACATCGCTTGCAATTGCTCCGCCCATTGTAACATATTTTGTGCCGGGTGTAACAGCCGGGAACCATCCCCTAATTACAAAAGTATCAAGCAGATCTTTATATGTAACACCTGCTTCACATTTTAAAATGCCTGTTTCTTCATCAAAAGAAATGAAACGGTTCATTAGTATAGATTCTGCAACAACACCATTTTTGTTAAGGGATGAATCACCGTAACTGCGCCCAAGACCCCTGGCAATTACGGAATTTTTTTTGAGTAATTCGTTAATTTCAAAAATTCCCGGCGGGCGGGTTACCCTGCATTTTGATTTTGGATATTTACCAAACCCGGAAAGGTCTATCTCTTCAAATTTCATCAGTTTAAACGTATTGAGATCAAATTCTCATGTATATTAAGATGTAAATATCGTAAAATATAATATGATAAAAAATTTAGAAATCCGGTATTATAAGATACTATAAATGTGACAGACATAATTATTATATCCACAGACAAGAATGTCTGTGCTACAGATAAAGTAAAATTTTATGAAAATACTTTAACTTTAATATTAAACTATATATCGTTATTATTGTAAAACAGCTCTTTGTTATATACTGCTTCAAAGGCAGTAATTTTTTTCGGTTCACTTATTTAAAACAGTGAATAATAGGGAATCAGGTGAATTTTATTTTAATTATTGAAAAATCCTGAGCTGTCCCCGCAACTGTAATAAAGAAGACCGGTTATGTTTTTGTCACTGTCAATTTATTTTGATGGGAAGACTAAACCGGAAATTGCTTTTAAGCCAGGAGACCTGCCGGAAATATCTTTTTAATGATCTTCGAGGGCAAAGATTACATGTTATTAAAATTTGAGGCTCCCTGTCTCTATATGACTATGTATATTTTATACTCTTCTATGGTCATTTAGGTACAGGGAGTTTTGTTTTTACAACAAACAATTTTAATAACCAAACTTTTTTCATCGGGAGAAAATATGAAAAAGTTGATAAACGCTTTTCTTTTTGTTCTTGCTTTACTCATTACATTCACATCATTTAACGGCTGCGGAGATGAGGAGGTCATAAGCAATATGGTAACAACTGTTACTAACGGCGCATATATCGTTTCAGAAGGTACCTCACCTTCAAACAGCAGACTCTCCTTTTATTCGTCAACCAAAGATTCATTTTACCAGAATATCTACAGCGGAAGCCTGGCTTATCCTGACGGGCTGGAATTGTTTAATGGTGATCTGTATCTTGTTGAACAGGGACCGACATTTGGCGGTAACGGTAAAATCTATTTGCTTGATTCAAATGGCGGACTGAAAATAAGTTCAAATCCATTCGGTTCAAATCCTTATTCTATTGCACTCACCAACCAAAGGGCATATGTTACAAACGGACCAGGAAGTAAAGTATCAGTACTTGAACTGCACAATCTTACATTTGTTCAGGATGTAAATGTAGGTGTATATCCACAGGAAATAGCTGCTTCATCTGGTAAGATTTTTGTATGTAACATGAGTGCTTTCGGAGGGAATTCAGATTCCACGGTTTCGGTAATTGATATAAATTCAAACAGTGTTATTAATACCATAGTATTAAGAAAAGATCCTTCTTCAATTAAAAGCGTTGTTGCTACCGGTGGAAATGAGATTTACGTAGGTTGCCAGGGCGGGGGAGGAATTATTTATAAAATTAATTCAGAAACTGCAAATAAATTAGATTCATTTAGCCTGCCTAATGGATTTGATAAGGATCTTTGTGTGTATAACGGTTCAGTTTATTTCATTTCATCTTCTAATAATATTGATAAGCTGGATCTTTCTACAAGAATAGTCACAACTTTTATTACTAACCCGGGTTCACCTTCATATTTTTACGGTTATAATATTGATATTATTAATGGAAAACATTATGTGCTGGATGCTAAAAATTTCACTGTAGATGGAAGTTTGTATATATACGATTCCAATGGCAATATGGTTCGAACATATACTACCGGTGTTGGCCCGAGAAGGGTTGTTTTCAAAACAGGTACTGTTTCGATAGGCTCTTAAAAGTGATAAAAAATTATTACAAAATACTATTTATTTTTTTTATTGTAATTATTCCTGCCCGGGAGGTAATTTCTCAAGGGCAGGATAGTGTTGTTACTGAAGAAATTGTGGTGGAATCCAACAGGCTGAAGATGAAAAATTCAGAAGCGCCCAATAAGATACAGGTGCTGGATGAAAAGTACCTCGGCGCACTTAACGGCAGCAGCCTTCGCGATGCACTTACACTCAGTGATGATGTATATATTAAGGATTACGGCTTTAACTCAGGTACAAAAACCATTTCACTCAACGCAACACAAAGCGAGCATACACTGATTCTGCTCAACGGTATCAGGCTAAACAGCAGGCAGAATGCACAGGTGGATCTCTCCTTATATAATCTTGATAACATTGAAAGGATCGAAGTTTCCAAAGGCGGCTCATCTGCACTTTACGGAAGCGAAGCTATAGGCGGCGTAATAAATATTATTACAAAAGATAATTATTCATTAAAGCCTGTCGGATTCAGCCTGAAAGCAGGAGTTGGCTCATACGGCCAAAGGAAATTCTATGGAAGGTTCTCACACAGCTTTGAGCTTGGGTTCCTGAATAATATTAATTACAGCCTGTCATTTTCTGATGAGCGGGCTAAGAATGATTTCAGCTATTACTTTAAAAACGGTGTGAATAAAGAGCTGAAGGAAAGAGAGAACTCTGATTTTAACACCCAGTCCTTTAACTTTGATCTTACTTTTACTGATGAAGATGAATCAGCCTATAAATTTTTTGCAAATTACACACATTTTGAGCGCGGTGTGCCGGGAGTTGATCTCGGTTACTCAACCGGTACTGCAAGGCAGATTGATTATAATTTTATTTCGTCATTATCTTATACAAGAGAAGTTGATGAAGATGTTTTTATGAAGTCTGATATAAGCTATAATTATGCACTGCAAAAATATTTTGATCCGTCGACTTTTAATCTTTCAGTGCAGATAAACAGCTTTTACAGGCTGA
>CAZOAP010000025.1:0-20928 GCA_964577645.1 uncultured Ignavibacteriales bacterium | reverse complement strand
AGCTTATATAATGATCTGTTAAGGAATGCTTCAGGTGAGAAAAATTCCGGAAAAGAAGAATTAAATGCTAAGATTGAATCATTATCTCCAAATGTTTATAATAAACACTGGCTTCTGGAAATGATACATAATATAAAATAGCATGATTAAGAACTTAAATCATAATTTAAGTTGTGGGCTTTGGCTTAAAAATTAATGAAACCAGGTTCGCTATTATTATGGTTATCAATACTCCTATGATAGTGTACCAGGTATATGCAGTCTTTGTGTAATATATCACGGCAACCATACCCAGAATCCCTGCAATAAAGCCTATCATAGCATCCCGCTGGTTTGTCTTCTTAAAGAATATCCCCAGCAAAAATGTACCAAGTAAGCCGCCGTAAGTGAATGATGCTATTGATAATCCAAGCTCAACAACTGGATTCTTGGAATCCTTAAACAGCATGGCTCCCCCAATTAATACAATACCCCAGAATAAAGTAAATACTTTTGACCAGAACATTTCCTTCTTCGGGTCAAGCTCTTTACCTTTCTTTGTCATTTTAAACAGGTCAAGATATGTTGAGGATGCCAGCGAGCTTATTGCTGATGACAGCGTTCCCATTGCAGAAGCAAGGACACCTGCTATTACAAGTCCGGCAACACCTATTGGCAGATTTTCAACAATGAATTTCGGAAAGATCTCATCTGATGATGTGAGGTTTGCACCGGTTGAGCTCATAATAAGATCTTTGAACGGCACACCCTGGTAAAATGCATTAAGGCATAAACCAAGGAATAAAAAGAATGCGAACTGTAAAACTATAACGCTTGCATCAAGCATTAACGCCTTTTGTGAATCCTGTTTTGTTTTGCAGCCAAGCAATCGCTGCACTAAAAGCTGATCCGTTCCGTGTGATGCCATGGTTAGGAACGTTCCGCCTAAAATTGCACCAAGGAAAGTATATGGTGAGGCAAAAAACTCACCCCACGAAGCGAACGTGCTGAAGTTGAATATCTGAAATTTATTCTGCCCGTTCATTGTGGAGTATTTTATCACATCATCCATTCCGTTTGGCAGGTACTGGAAAATTACAAACAGAGCAACAACTGCACCGCCAATATAAATGAACATCTGCACTACGTCCATCGATACAACTGCTTTTAACCCGCCAAGGTATGTATATATTAATGTAAATATGCCAATGATAGCAATACTGGTTGGATAGTCATAACCTGTTATAATATGAACGGGGATTGCAGTAGCAAATAACCTTACGCCTGATGCTAAAACTCTTGTTATGATAAATACACTTGAAGTGAATTTACGGAGTGAAATACCGAACCTTTTGCCAAGGTAATCATATGCCGTTTCTATTTCGCCTTTATAGTATGCGGGTATGAATATAAGTGATACAAGCAGCCTGCCCACAAAATAACCGAATACAAGCTGAAGGAACATCATGTTTGATTTGTATGCAAGTCCGGGTATACTTATAAACGTTAAAGTGCTGGTTTCACTGGCAACTATGCTCAAGCCCACAGCCCACCATTTCATTTCCTTGCCGCCGAGGAAGTAATCCTTCGTATTCTTCTGCTTGCCTGAGGTAATAATGCCGAATGTTACCACACCAACAAGGTAAACTATGACAATAATGTAATCAATAATAGAAAAGTTCATCTGCAAAAATTAGTTATCTGCAAATATAGGGTTTATAAAATAAAAAAGCCCCGAAAATCGGGGCTGTAGGATATAATCAAATAATACTGCGTTACTTTATCAAAACCATTTTCCTCGTTTCGCTAAAAAACTCCCCGTTGTTGGTGTGGTACTTACTCTGCGCCAGCAGAGGAAGTTCACCAACAACCAGTTTATAAAAATACAACCCGCTTGCTAAATCAGACCCATCAAACTTAACCTCATAACTTCCTGCCTTATTGAATTCATCCAAACTGAATACAACCTTGCCCAAAGGTGAATATACTTTCAATGACACAAATGCATCCTTCGGAATTTCATAGTTAATATATGTAACCGGGTTAAAAGGATTTGGATAGTTCTGCTTTAACATAAAGTTTTCAGGAATTTCACCTTCAGAAATAACTGAAACAGGAACCGGTGTAACCCGCATATTATCTGCAATAAATATCGTTCCGTAATCCTGGCATGTTGGCGGCGGATGGTCATAATGAACCACTACGCTGTCAAATCCCTGGAAGCTGCATCTTAGTGTATCAACCGGCCATGTTCCCGGGAAAGTTGCTGTTCTGGTATTTGTACCCACATAGCTGCCGTTCAGGTAAGCCGTTACCCTCATAGTTGCAGCATCATCACATCCCAATTCCTGGCAGGCATACATGATAGAGAAATCTGAAATTACCTGGTTGAAATGGACTAGCAGATCAGCAATAAAAATACTGTTAGGGTATATTATGCGGCCTGCAAATCCCGGGGGAGTGAAACCCATTACATTGGCATTTTGTATTGAATATCCTTGCCCCGTTGCAGATAGCCGTGCTGTTATTCCGCCCGCCGTCTGGTTGATCGGTAGAGATGTATAAAGCGGTGCGTTATCAAAATCAAACAATACCGTTTGGCTTAGAGCAGGCAAATTATTTAGTAACAGCAAAAACAAGATTAAAGAAACATATCCGAATTTTGCTATATATATATGTACATTTTTTTGTAAGAACCCTGAGCGGGAAATCATATTATAAACTCCTTTCCGGGAGACTATACAAAATTAATATGATATGCAGGGCAATAAAATGATTTCAGTCATAAAAAAACCTGTTCAATAATCTATTGAACAGGTTTTTGAATTTGTTATTTCTTGTTTGAATTAAGCCGGTTTTTCTTCCGTCTTTGTTTCTTCTGTAATTCCCTTAGCTGCTTTTTCTTCATCTTCCATTACTGCTTTGTGGCTAAGTGATACCTTCCCGGTCGCTTTATCGATCTCAAGCACCTTTACGGTTATCAAATCGCCGCGCTTCAGTACATCTTCAACCTTTGCAACACGCTTTTTATCTATCTGTGAAATATGCAGCAGGCCTTCTTTGCCGGGCAGTATCTCAACAAATGCGCCGAAATCGGTTGTCTTTACTACTTTACCGTTGTATGTCTTACCCTTTTCAGGCACTTCGGTTATCTTGGCAATCATTGATTGCGCAATGCTTGCTGATTCACCCGATAACGCTGCAATAACAACTGTACCGTCATCATCGATATTAATTTCTGCGCCTGACATTTCAATAATATGCCTGATATTTTTTCCGCCGGGTCCAATGACTGCGCCTATCATATCAATAGGTACTGTCATGGTATAAAGATGCGGAGCGTAATCAGATATGTTAGCCCTTGGCTCTGATATAGCTTCATTCATTATTCCTAAAATATGCATTCTGCCAACTTTAGCCTGCGCCAAAGCGGTTTCCATTACTTCAAATGATACACCCTTTATCTTAATATCCATCTGCAGACCTGTAATACCTTCTGTTGTTCCGCAAACCTTAAAATCCATATCACCAAGGAAATCTTCATTTCCTAAAATATCGCTTAGTACCGCAACTCTATCGCCTTCTTTTATAAGACCCATTGCAATACCTGCTACGGGACGTTTTATATGCACGCCGCCATCCATAAGTGCAAGTGTGCCTGCGCAAACCGTTGCCATTGAGGATGATCCGTTCGATTCAAGTATATCAGATACTATTCTGATTGTATACGGGAAGTCAGCTTCTTCAGGAAGCATTCCTTCAAGTGATCTCTCGGCTAAATGTCCGTGGCCTATTTCGCGTCTTCCTGTGCCGCCATATCTTCCTGTTTCTCCTGTTGAAAACGGCGGGAAGTTATAATGAAGCATAAAACGCTTTTTATCTTCAGGCATTAAGCCGTCTATTATCTGCTGGTCACTTTTGGTACCAAGCGTCATGCTGGTTAAGCTCTGTGTTTCTCCGCGTGTGAATAAAGCTGAACCGTGATTCCTAGGTAAATATCCAACTTCACATGTAATTGGTCTTATATCAGTAGTTTTTCTTCCGTCAAGCCTTCTGCCTTCGGTAAGTATCATTTCTCTCATATCGTAATACTGGATATCATCAAAATGTTTAGCTATTACCTTTTCCTGGTCTGGGAATTTTTCTTTTAAGCTTTCGGTAATAGATTCATAAAGCTCTTTATATTTCTGGCTTCTTTCATCCTTGGTTACATCGCTTCTGTGAATTTCGTTGATAGTTTTAGCAGCAAGCTCTTTTACCGCGTTTTTAAGCTCCTGGTCATATTCAACAGGTTTTACTTCGCGGTTTGTAACATTGCGCTCAGCAGCAAACTCCGTTTGCATAGCGCATATTTTCTTAATGTTTTCATGTGCAAATTTGATCGCGCCAAGAATATCAGCTTCGCTTAATTCCTTCGCATCGCCTTCAACCATTACTATTGAGTCAGCCGTTCCGCCGATAACCATATCCATATCGCTTTCTTTAAGCTGGCTGTGGGTAGGATTAACGATATATTCACCGTTTATTCTGCCTACTCTTACCTCGCCCATCGGCCCTTCAAACGGAAGGTTCGATACCATCAGCGCTGCAGAAGCGCCAACAGCAGCAATTACATCTGCGTCATTTTCCTGGTCACTTGAGTACACTGTACAGATAACCTGAACTTCGCACATAAAATCCTCTGGGAATAGCGGGCGCAGGGGTCTGTCGATCAATCTGCATGTTAATATCTCTTTTTCGCTTGGTCTTGCTTCGCGTTTAAAGAAGCCGCCGGGGATTTTTCCGACTGCTGCTGTTTTTTCGCGGAACTCGATCTGTAATGGAAAATAATCCATTCCTTCCTTTGGCTCATCAGCGCCAACTACCGTGCACAGCACAACAGTATCGCCGTACTTTGCCAGTACAGAGCCGCTTGCCTGTTTTGCAAGCTTTCCTGTTTCAAGTCTCAGCGTTCTTCCGCCAAGATCCATTTCTTTTACTGTTACCATTTGTTTTTTTTATCTCCTCCGGAGAGTCTTCTCCGGATATGTTAATTTAAAGGGCTGCTATTGTTCAATGGAGATTACTCTGTTTGTTAAGCGTAACCGGTATATAATACCGTTACACTGCAAGCAGGATGGCGAAATACCAGCCGTATAGTTTAAATCATACCATGCGAATGTTATTTCGTCGCCCTGACTTAACAGAATAACCGTCCTTTTTTTATAACAGCCCCTGTTGAAAAATTATTTTCTTATGTTTAATTCTTTTATGATAGCCCTGTACCTGTTGATATCTTTGTTTTCAAGATATTTTAAGAGCCTTCTTCTTTTACCAACCATCTTTAAAAGACCAAGACGTGAATGATTATCTTTTTTCTTTGTGTTAAAATGGCTTTCTGTTAATGAGTTTATCCTTGTGGTTAATATTGCTATCTGAACTTCAGTTTTACCTGAATCCTTTGCACTTGTTCCGTACTTGGATATGATCTCCTGCTTTACTTCTTTGGTTAACATCTTATGTGTTGTCTCCTTAATGAATTAATGTTATATGTTATATATTATTTTTTCTTATTGGTATAATTCTTTTCAATGTAACTAAGTGAATCTTCCTTATCTTTATCTATCTGCGCAATAAGCTCATCTTTTCCGTTAAACTTCTTATCATCCCTTAACCTTGTCAAAAAGCTGATCGTAATCTTTTCGCCGTAAACCGATTTATCGAAATCAAAAATATGTACTTCAAGCGCGCGCTGTATTCCTTCGCTTAATGTTGGACGGAACCCGTGATACATCATCCCGTAATATTCAGCACCGTTATGTATTACCCTGACGCAGTAAATCCCTTCTTTTGGCATAACCTTGTTCTCCTTGACCGGTTTCAGGTTAACTGTCGGATAACCGATAGTTCTGCCTATCTTATCACCTTCCACTACAATGCCGTCAAATCCGTATTCATAGCCAAGCAGCTTATTTGCCTCTTCAATGTTGCCACCTGCAAGCGCATGCCTAATGCGGGTTGAGCTTACCGGCTTGCCTTCAACATCAATTTCCTCAACGCGGTGAATTTCAAATCCAAACTCTTTGCCAAGCGATTTCAGCGTTTCAAAGCTTCCTTCGCGGTTTCTTCCGAAGAGGTGATCATAACCGATAACAATATCGCTTACACCAATTGCACCCGAGAGATACTTCTGGTAAAATTCACGTGCTTCTGTTTTGGAAAATTCTTTGGTGAATTTTATCACAAGTACATTTTCTATGCCTGCTTTTTCAAACAGCCTCAGCTTTTCATCAATTGCAGTAAGAAGCTTGATATCGGGCGTTTTGTTCTTCAAAACTTCCTGCGGGTGAGGCTCGAATGTAATTATAAAAGAGCGGTAACCTTTTTCCTTTGCAAGCCCTGTTACTTTATCAAGGACCTGGCGGTGTGCAAGATGAAGCCCGTCATAAGTACCAACGGTAATTACAGTCCTGGGATCTTTGGTTATTTCGTTTACATCGTAATATACGTTCATCAAAAATATTTTATACTCAGCTGATTCTGTTTCTGTTTATGAAATCTTCAACATCAAGCGCATCTTTAACATCATACTCGCCTATTTTTGTTCTTCTAAGCTCCCTTAAGTAAGCACCGGTGCCGAGTATATCACCCATATCGCTTACAAGTGATCTTATATAAGTACCCTTTGAACATAAGACCCTGAAACCAATTTCTGCACCGCTTACCGAAGTAAGCTCAAACTCTTTTATATTGACGGTCCTGGGGGCTCTTTCCATTACTTCGCCTTTTCTTGCCATCTTATAAAGAGGCCTGCCTTTATGCTTCACTGCTGAATACATTGGCGGCACCTGGCTGATCTCCCCGGTAAGCTCTTTAACTGCTTTTTCCAGCATTTCACGGGTTATATGAGAAATATCTGAAGTTTCAAAAACTTCTGTTTCGCTGTCGTAGCTTTTGGTCTTCTCACCAATTATCATCAGGCCTTCGTATTCCTTATCAGTACCCAGCAGGTCATTAAGTGCTTTTGTCTTCTTACCCGTGCAAATAAGCATTAAGCCTGTTGCTTTAGGGTCTAGCGTACCTGAGTGTCCCGCTTTATTCACATCAAGGAATTTCTTTACTATATTAACTATCCTTGCGCTTGTATACTCTTTCGGCTTATCAAATAACAGCATTATGCCTTCTTTATTTGCAAGCGTATGGCGTTCTTCCCAGCTCATTTGCCATAAAGCGGCTTCACTCATCATTTTTTGTATCTGTCTTTTCTGGTTCACCGGCAATTTCATCACCGGTCACTTCATCTTTATGTATCTCTTTAATTATCTCATCTATCCTGCTGGCATATTCCATATTATCATCAAAATAAAAATCAATTTCAGGAACAAATTTCAGATGCATGTTCTTTCCAAGAAGCATCCTGATCTGTTTTTTCCTCAGGTTAATTTTTTCAATGCATGTTTCAGCAGGTTCTTTATTGCCTATAAAGCTTAAATAAGCTTTTGCATTTTTCAGGTCACGGCTTATTCTGACCCTTGTGACCGTTACAAGCCCAAGATGCAGCTCACCAAGCTCCCTGGACATTATGGATGCTAACTGATGCTTAATTTCTTCCGCTACTTTTTCTGTTCTTATTGACATAATTTATCCTGAGCGTAAGCGCTACGCCTTAATCCCACAAAGTGGGAGGAAGGAAGGATCTCTTCACGTAAACGTTTAATTCAATACATGCATTAGCCTTTACCTGAACCTTCAACCTGAAAACCCTTTCCTACTTCTGCTCCAGCTTCCTCTTGGTTTCTACTATCGTGTATGATTCAATAATATCTTTAACCTTAATATCATTATAATTTTCAAGGCTGATACCGCACTCAAATCCCTGTTCAACCTCTCTTACATCATCTTTAAATCTTTTCAATGCGTTGATATGGCCGTCAAACACTACAAATCCATCTCTAAGCAATCTTACCTTATTATTCCTTACAACCTTGCCGTCAAGTACATAGCATCCTGCCACTGTACCAATCTTGGGTACTTTGAAAATCTCGCGTACTTCAACCGTAGCCAGTATCTCTTCGGTTTTTTCCGGTTCCAGCAGTCCCTCGAGTGCAAGCTTCATTTCATTTATTACATCGTAAATAATATTATGCAGCCTTATATCAACTTTTTCTGACTCAGCAAGCTTACGCGCCTTTAGGTTAGGCCTAACGTTAAAGCCCACTATAATAGCGCTGGATGCCGCTGCAAGCAGCACATCGTACTCGGTAATTTCACCGATAGCTTTATGTATTATGCTTACCTTAACTTCGCTTGTACCAAGCTTAAGGAGTGAATCTGATAACGCTTCAACTGAACCGTCAACATCACCTTTGATAATAACGTTAAGATCAACCTGTTTGCCTTCTTTGATCTGTTTGGAAATATCGTCAAGTGTAATGAATCTCACCTGGCGGAAATCCTGCTCACGTTTAAGCTGCTGTCTCTTAAGCGCAATATCCCTTGCTTCTCTTTCGCTATCCATTGATACCAGCACATCACCAGCCTGCGGCATACCGTCAAACCCAAGTACCTGCACGGGCGTTGCGGGTTTTGCGGAATCGATTTTCTTGCCGCGCTCATCATACATGGCTTTTACCCTGCCGTTATAATTACCGGCAACAAATGAATCACCTGTATGAAGAGTGCCTTTTTGTACGAGTACGGTTGCTGTAATACCTTTGCCTTTATCAAGCTTGGCTTCAACAATCGCGCCTCTTGCATTCCTGTCCGGATTAGCTTTCAGGTCAAGAACTTCTGCTTCAACCAGAATTTTCTCAAGCAGCTTATCAACATTCGTTCCTGCTTTTGCAGAAATTTCTATTGACTGGTACTTGCCGCCGTATTCTTCAACAAGCACACCCTTTTCAGAAAGCTGTGTTTTTATTTTCGTGGGGTCAGCCCCGGGCTTATCAATTTTATTTATTGCAACAACTATTGGTACGTTCGCAGCAAGTGCATGGTTAATAGCTTCAATTGTCTGCGGCATTACGCTGTCATCAGCAGCAACAACAAGCACAACAATATCGGTTATCTGTGCGCCTCGTGCTCTCATAGCAGTAAATGCTTCATGGCCCGGCGTATCAAGGAAAGTTATCAGCCTGCCGTCATCAAGCTTAACCTGGTAAGCACCAATGTGCTGCGTTATACCGCCTGCTTCACCTGCAACCACGCTGGCTTTACGGATGTAATCAAGCAGCGAGGTTTTACCGTGATCAACATGACCCATGATAGTAACTACCGGCGGCCTGTGAACAAGCTTGGTTTCATCATCTTCAATATCTGCCAGTGAATCAACTGCATATTCTTTCTGGAACTCAATTTTATACCCAAACTCATCGGCAAGCAAAGTAATGAGATCTTTATCAAGCCTTTGGTTTATTGTAACCATCATTCCAAGCTCAAAACATTTCTGTATAAGCTCGCTGACCTCTATGCTCATTAAAACAGCAAGCTCTGAAGTGGAAATAAATTCAGTTACCTGGATAATATTTGCACGTGCCAGTGTCTCTTCGGCTTCTTTAAGCTCCTGCTCTAAACGCTCTTTCTTCTTCCTTTTCCTTAACTGCTGGCGCGCTGTTGATGAACCTGATTCATCCATCTTAGCCATAGTTTCGCGGATTGCTTCTTCAATTTCCGCTGTAACCTCTTCATCCGCTAATTTTTTCTTTTTCTTAGCCTCGGCACCATCCTGGTATTTCTGCTTCTTTGATTTTAAGCTCTTGTCAAAATCACGTTTCTTGGCAGCTGTATCAGGACTATCAGTACTTGTCTTTACCGGTCCTTTATCGTCCTTTTTCTTCTCGTCTTCGCGTGATGTAAATGGTTTTTTGAAAAATGGTTTCTGTCCCGGAACAGGTTTTTTATTCTTGCGGAAGTCATCCTTTATTGTTACACGTTCAAATGTTCCGCCGGTTTTCCTGCCCTGGTATCCTCCGCCCGGTTTCTTTGGTGCGCCTGAAGTACCCTGTGAATCTTTTGCAACAAATCCTTCTTTTGGCTTAAAGCCTTCCTTGGGTTTGAAACCTTCCTTGGGCTTAAAGCCCGGTTTAACTTTATTGCTGTCCTTGCCTTTGTAACCTGATTTATTATCATCAGGTCTTCTTGGCTTAAAGTCACCTGTTTTATGTATTACAGGCGGTTTCGGACCCGGATCTTTATATTCCTTTGGTTTAATTACCGGAGGCTTAACTTCGGCAACTACTTCATCAGGTTTTTTAGCTTCTTCTACAGGCTTTGGCTTTAAGGCTTCAAGCTCCGCTTTTTTCCTGTCTTCTTCTTCTTTTAATTTCTGCTTTTCAAGCTCAGCTTCTTTTTCCTTGATAAGCTTACGCTTTTCTTCAAGGTCTTTCTGCAGCTGAGACTCCCTGTCAACTTTTACTTTCTCATCTTCTTCTTTTTTCTTAAGCTTCTCTTCTTCTTCCTTAAGCTTCTTTTCCTTTTCACGCTTTACTTCTTCTTCAATTTCGGCAATTTCTATGCCTTTATGCTTCTTTTTGAACTCAACAAGCTTTTGTTTGTGCTTTTCAGCTTCTTCAAGATCGCTTTTAAAATGCCCTAAAACTTTATGGTAAGCACTTTCATCTACTTTGGACATAACGCCGCCTACTTCAACACCTATGCGTTTCAGGTATTCAAGTATTTCGCTCGATTGCCTGTTAACTTCTTTGGCAATCTTTGATATCTGTATTCCTTTTGAACCTTTGTTTGTTGTTTCGGGCATTAAATTTTTTTTAACTTCTTTATTAATTATGATCCTCTTTTGCTGCTTTTTGAATTTGAAACTCGAACCGTTATCTTTTTAACTGTTTCATTTCTTCTCTTCTTCTACTTCCTTTTTGTCATCAGCTTCTTCTTCGTCAATCTCTTCGTCATCATCATCTTCTTCATCTTCATCGCCGTCTTCATCATTATCAGCATCTTTATCTGACATATCTTTTGGAAGAGCAGGGATGTTCTCGTCTTCGTTCTCTGCTGAATCCTCCGCTTCGTTTAATTCTTCTTCTTCAGCCTCTTCAGCTTCGCGTTCTAGCTCACGCTCAAGCGCTTCTTCAATATCCTTTGGTCTGCCGCTGTTGCGCTCAACATCAATTTCGTAATCTGTAAGCTTGCTTGCAAGCTTTATATTCTGTCCGTTCTTTCCTATTACAAGCGATATCTGGTCTTCATCTGCTACTATCTTTGCAACTTTGTTTGCCTTATCAAGATATATATCCTTCAGCTTTGCAGGTGCAAGTGCCCTTGCTATGTAGAGGCCGATATCATCACTGTAATTGATAACATCAATGTTCTCATTGGCAAGCTCGCGTACTATGGAGTGGATCCTTATCCCCTTCATACCAACGCATGCGCCTACTGCATCTATCCTGTCATCATAAGAATATACCGCTACCTTGGCCCTTTCACCGGGCTCGCGGGCAATACCTTTTATCTCGATAACTCCGTCATATATTTCGGGAATTTCAAGCTCAAACAATTTCTTCAGGAAATCATCCGCTGCACGTGATACTATTATTGATGGCGGTCCGGATGTTTTCTTTGATACTTCCTTTACATATACTCTTATTGATTCACCCTTCTTGTATCTTTCCTTTGGTATCTGCTCGCCTTTGGGGAACTGTATCTCGTGGCTGTTATGAATAAGCAGTATACTGTGAGGCTTTATCTGGTAAATTTCACCTACTATAATTTCGCCAACAAGATCCTTGTAATCGTTATAGATAATTTCCTTTTCAACTTCCCTTATCTTCTGGTTCAGGTTCTGCTTCAGGTTCACAATGTGCCTTCTGCCGAATGAAACGTAATCAAGAACTTCTGTGTAATCATCGCCAACTTCAAGCTCTTCACCTGAGCGTTCATTTGCTTCTGCAAGCGTTATTTCTGTTTCAGGGTCTGTAACTTCTTCAACCACTGCTTTGGAAAGGTACATTTCAATATCGCCTTTATCCATATTCACAATTACATCATAATTTGCATTCTGTCCGTATTTCTTCTTGATCATCATCCCGAAGACTTCTTTGATAATACTTTCAAGAAGGTCTCTATCGATTTTTTTATCCTTCACCATTTGTGAAAAGGAATCAACTATCTCCGATTTCATTTGCTAAGCCTCATAATATTATTTTAATTTTATTTAATCCTGAGCGAAAACCCGCTTCAGCGGAGTTTGAGAGAAGGATCTCATCTGCAATAACTAATAAGAATATGATTTTCCTTCAATAATTAATACTTTACCAGTGTTAAATGACCCCTATAGAATAAAAAAGACGCTTTTAGAGCGCCATTTAACCATTCATAAACATTAATTATCACACAAATATAGCGGTTTTTTAGATATGAAGCAAGGTATGGGTTATTGATTATCTCTATATATAGAAGGTATTTTGCCGAAGTCGCAAAGCACTGATATTTACAAGGTTAATAAACAAAATTGCTAAAGTCTGAAAACTTAAATCCCATATTCAATGAAACAGTCATGCAGTTTATGTTCTCACTATTTAACTACTTCCAATTCCGCTATTTAAGAACAACCATTTTCTTGATATCTGTAAATCCTTGCCTTGAGCTTGTCGAAAGGTCACCGGATTCCAGCCTGTAAAAATAAACTCCCGATGCCA
Source organism: uncultured Ignavibacteriales bacterium (assembly GCA_964577645.1). GTDB lineage: Bacteria > Bacteroidota > Ignavibacteria > Tepidaquicellales > OLB5 > OLB5. Next base: position 8,320 of record CAZOAP010000025.1, on the reverse strand, counting down.
GGTTTGATGCATCCAGATCAACACTATAAGTACCGGCATTGTAATGACCGTTTACAAGTGTCATGGTTTCCCTGCCAATTGCATCATAAACAACTAGCTTTACATTGCCTGCTTGTGGTATGCTGAACTTTATGTTTGTTGCAGGGTTAAACGGATTGGGATAATTTTGTTCAAGCGTGTATGTTTCAGGTATCTCTGTTGATATATTTGTGATGCCGATCGTCAGACCGTCGAATATGAATGTACCGTTGCCTGTTGTGCCTATCCACAGCTGGTTTGTGTTATGCGGATTTATCACAAGGCTGGTTGTATTTGGAAGCTTGAATACACCTGTATTTATAACATCCCAGGTGCTTCCGTTGTTGGTTGATTTATATATCTTGTCATATGTATCACCAGTACGCTGGCCAAATGCTGTAATGATATTACCTCTAGTATCAACCTGCCATGCGCTTTCCCAACCGCTCATATTAGCCCATGTGCTTCCGCCATCGGTGGTTTTATAAAGTCCAGTGTAAGATAATGCAAGATAGAAAAGATTTTGCGTTGCTGGGTGAACTGCAAGCGTACCTGAAGGTTTATAGCCTGTAATGATATTGCTCTTTAAGCTCCAGTTCTTTCCTTCATCACTGCTTTCATAAAATCCGCCGCCATCGCCTTCAAAATATCCATACCTCTTAGAAGAGCTTAATGGATCTTTTGCCAGGCCGTAATTTGAATAAAATACACCCGGTGCCATAATGTTCTGTGCAATACCGTTTGATTTAGTGAAATTCTGTCCGCCGTTAGAGCTCCAGTATATTCCGCCAACTGTGCCAGCGTTGGAATAATCTCCGCCCACAAATACTATAAGCTGGTTCTCGTTAACATCTGATGCAACACCGTTAATTATAGGCCTGTTTGTACCTGCGGGGAGCCCGTTTGTAATAACCTTAGTATAGTTTGCACCGTTATTAGATGTTACAAATACACCTGATATTTCACCGGAATAAATATTTCCGCCTACTACATAGTTTTTATTGGGGTTTGCTGATGTTGTTAAAACAGCAGTTGCATTCGAAAAATCCTGCAGCGCTGTAAATGAATAGAAAGCGTAATCAGTAATTTCGCCTGTTGTACCGCCGTCTGTTATTCTTCCCATAGTAAGATCACCCATCGGCAGGTAAACAAAATTGGGATTTGTTAAATGAAAATGTGTCCTGTACATGACGGGAATATTTATTCCGTCGGTTTTGTAACGCCAGTTCTGCCCTGCATCAGTTGATTTAAGGCAGCCAAAACCACCTGACATATACCACTCATTTGCATTCACGGGGTTCTGCTGAAAGTGGTTCCTTGCCCAGTCAACTACCGTCCAGTTGTATGAGTGCTTCGGCAGCGGACCCTGCATTGTCATAGGAAGTACTGTTGGAAAAGTTTGACCTCCATCAACAGAAAGCTTTGTGTAATTCATACGGCTTGCGATAACTTTATTTTCTGTTCCCATAAAAAATACCGCAGCCAGGCTACCCGCGCCGCTGAAGCCTGTAATATTTGTCCACGTGCCGTTATATTTCACAAGGCTTTCATTGTATGCAACAAATGCAGTACCGTCAGTTTTTACCGCGATCCTGAAAACAACTCCTTCAACTTCGCCGGATGTTCTCATCTGCTGCCATGTAGTGCCGCCGTTCTGTGATCTCCATACCCCGGCTGTACCCTGTGAACCAACCCAGATCTCCGCAGTGTTACCTGAAGTTCCGGGTCTTATAGTTATTGTAGAAATATTTCCTGTGACAACATTTGATGCTGCAACAACAACCCATGAAGCGCCGCCATTAGTTGATTTATACACACCGCTTTCTCTTCCGCCTGCATAAACAATTTCCGGGTTAACAGGGTCAAGCGTTATACACTCGCCGCCCCACCTTATATCATCATTACCGCTGAAGTTCACATTCTGCAGTACATGTGTCCATGAATTTCCGCCGTCTATGGTTTTCCATACACCCCTGCCTTCATCTGTTGTCCTGTATGATGTGCCGCATGCAACATATATTGTATTGTTATTGGAAGGATGAATTGCGAGCCCCTGAATATACAATCCTGAAAAAGTTGTTGCATAATTTGATATGAACTGCCAGCTGTCTCCGCCGTTATCGCTTCTGAACACGCCCCCTACATCTGTCCTTGCATAAAGCCTGGCACCGTTAGTGGTATATTTAACAGCGGTCACCCATCCGGCACCCTGGAAATTAACAGCCCTGAATGACTGGCTGAATGTTGCGGATGTAATCAGAAAAACAGTTATAACAGCTAAAACGCTCAGGCGGAATATTGTTTTCATATCAATTGGTTATTTATGTATTTTAAGAAAAGATTTCGGGAAATTAAACCCAATTACATTTCATTAGGCATGATTTGTAATTTATTATAAATAACCATTTGGGATGGCAAAAGTATCCAGCAACTAAAAATAATGATGAAATAAGTAAATAGTATTGTGATTTGGGAAGGTACTTTCCCTATAAAATATGCTGGGAAATATTAAGATTATTTTGAAAGAATTAATGTTTTATAGTTTATCGCGGTAAATTATTTTGGTTTTTATTCATTTTCATAAGCTTCATTCTCCGGTTGTTGCAATGACAAAGTGACCTGGTTTTGCGCTTCGCTATTGTAACAGAAACAAATCCGGTTACAGCACTGAACATCAGTATCAGAGATATACTTACAACACCGGGATTTATTCCTGCTGTCTGAACATCCGCTCTTTCCCTGAGCTCATTATTTTCATTCCTGAGCTTTTCAATTTCGGCATTTTTCATTTCTAACTCATTATTCAATACGTTCAGGCTGCTTTCCATATTGCTTGCTGTATTTTCATTGCAGTTCAGATCTGTATAGAACTGTTCACCTGAACAATATACATCTCTTGCTATGCATGCTGAAATAATAAAAATTGCTGCCTTTAATGTGATACTGAGTTTTCTGTTTTTCATAAGGCAATAATAACATATAATGTATTGCAGAATAATCGCAATAACATTGAAATGTTTGTGGTTATTTTTGTGACAGTCTTGTAAGATTCAGCTATTTAGGTATACACTATTTAAGTTAATGCCAGCTATGATTAAGCTCTTTTCCGTCCTTTTCATGGTGTAAAATTGCAAGTATTCCGCCTATGCTTACAATTACAATTCCCGTAATAGTCAGCATGTCAGGTACATTGCCAAAAAGCCACCAGTCAAGTAACCCAATATATATTACCACAAAATAGTTGAAAGGACTCAATTTTGATGCTTCGGTGTGTTTATATGAATATTGCTGCATATTCAGATAAGCCACGAGAAGTATTCCGCTGGCCAGCGAATAGAGCCATCCTTCAAGAGGCGGGTTTGACCAGTATATTATTCCCAGTGGCAGCGAAAGAATAAATGCAGTAAGTGAAAAATAGAAGAGTATTGTCTTAAAACCATCTGACCTGGTGATTATTCTCATTGCCACATAACCTATTGCAAGCGATATACCTGAAGCCAGCCCTATAAGATCACCGAACTTAAAAACATTGCCGTCCGGCTTTATGATAAGTATTATTCCAATAAAACCTATAAGTATACCAAGCCAAATTCTTTTTTCAACAACATCTTTTAGCCATATAAGCCCAACTATCGGAATAAAAATCGGTGCAGTGTTCTGCAGCAGTGATGCATCCACCATCGGGATCTCACTCATGGCAGCTGCAAAACAAAAGAAAGAAAGCACACCGGAAGCACCGCGCAGTATCTCCAGCGAAAATTTTTCAGATCTCACATTTCGGAATTTATCCTTTGCACTTAGTATAATGCTTAAGCCAAATGCAGCCAGGTACTGCATAAAAACAATCCACCCAAGCTTTGCGCCGGTTTTGCCTGCAAGCTTAACACATACTGCAATTAAAGATAAAAAGAATAATCCAATAAGCGCGGATATTATTCCTTTTGCAAGTGACTCATCCTGCGGTTTATTTTCCATTAATGAAATAATTCCCGCAAAATAAACCAACAACATCTAATATAAAACACCCGCATAAATAAATAATTATTCACTAATCATCCTTTGCATCAAGCTGTTTCCAGCAGTTATCCTTTGTTTTACAGAACTTCCATTTAGTATAGGTAACAATTAAATTACCGTCAGTATCCAGCATATCCAATACTTTTTTCATCCATGCTTCATTTATAAAAACAGGGTCAATGTATTCAAAATACCGCATGGGACAGTCATGCGCACCGGAAGTTTGATTCTTATCCTTACCGTGATGGTTAACTCCAAGGGCGTGTCCCATTTCATGTATTGCTATCTGGTTATCGTAAAAATTCAGTATCTCCTGCAATTTGGTAGGATTATTCACAGCAGCAATAAACTTTTTTATCCATGATGTTGGGATTGATTGACCTCCTACAATAAGTTTTTTCGCTTTTGGAAACTTTGCTATCCATGCAGTCATTGTATCCTTTGTATCGGTTAGCCATTTTTTTGTTCTTCCGGAGAGTACCAGTGTTAACTTGGCATTAATTACAGGGGAACCTTCATTACAGCCGGTATAATCCAATCCTGTGCCGCAAAGTTTATAAGGGTCTTCAATGGTTTCGATCCTTTTTAACAATACTGCGTATTTAAATCCGGGCGCGTTGCCTCGGCAGAAATTAACCCAGCGGTATGGCTGATTAAGCTCATCTCCACCCTTATCTCCAAATACCAGCTCTGGCGTCATCCAGTAACCTGTAATACCTGTTGCTGCTTTCCATGATATGGGAACAAAAAGATTATCCATATCTATCACAAAAATTTCTTTCTGCATCGGGTCCATTCTTCTGTATTCCGTACCGCCTGCGCCATCTGAAACTGTGAAGCCGCGATATTCTTCGTAATTTGTCATTCCGTCTCCGGGTCTTTTCTGTCCTTTGGGGTTTGGATCCTCATCCCACGTGCCCGGCTTACCGTATACATTGTTCTGTTTTTCCCAGCTATCGGCAATTTTGTTATCGTTCAGGTCAACGGGTATTGTAATATATGGGTCCGGTGTCCCGTCTGCTTCTGCTGTATACCATGTACCTTTTACTTTTACTGTAGCACCAAGCCTGCCAAATGCACCGTAATCATTACATACAATTAGTACCTGTACTGTCTGTGAACCTCCGCTAAGCGGTTTTGATGCAGACCATCCTGTTACTGTAAATCCCTCGTTAAGATCAGAAAATTTCAGGTCATCATCCATATCGTCATACTTTTCTTTATCGTTCATATACCTGCCGCGCTCTTTGCTTACATCCAGAAAATTAAATTTAATTTCCTCTGCTTCGCATTTTTCATCAGTACCCTGAATATCTATCTGAACCGATACTGAATAGATCCAGTCAGGTTTAGGCAATTCGCTTTCGTTAACCTGAGAAATGTAAACTTTAACTTTACAATCCTTTTCTTTATCAGGTGGCGGTGTCGGGTCGCCGCTGTTGGGTGGATCACCCTGGTTGCCGTTACCGCCTTCGGGACCGCCGTTGCCAAGCCTTTGGTTTGATGTATTTGCGGGAGCAAATACGAGTCCGCTTAGATTGCTTAATCCTGTTTTATGATCTTTACCGCCGCCTTTTTTGTTCCCTGCTTCGAGGTTGCTTACATAGTTATTCAGTGCATTCAATGTAAGCTGTTTCGCGTTATCTCCTGCAGAACCGGAGGAAACAAATGATTCAATCGCTTTCAGCTGGCTGATATCTTTTATTACACCTGAAGTAATATTCTTTGACTTCTTCTTGCCGAATGATTTTTTTATGAGGCTAACAAGCTCATCCGCTGATCTTTTCAGCTCATTATTATCTATAATTCCGTTATTGATAGATTGCTCATCACCTGTATTATTGTTTTTCAGGTTCACTTGTTTTATTACACCTGATGCATCATACTCAACTGAAATACTGTTCCGGCCGTCATCAAGCAGTGATATCGAGCCTTTGGAATCCTTTTCAATTTTAGTTTCTGCCGGAATATATATTTCCACCTGTGATTTCCTGTAGCCTTCGGGAAAGCTTCTCATATAAACACCATCACCAATTGAGGTCCATACACCTGCTTCTATGTTTTTGCTGCCTTTGCCTAAAGGCGCAATACCTGTTTTTACTGCAAGCTGCTCGATCTCGCTGTATGATGCATTTGCATCGCTTAATTTTCCTCTTAAGTCACGGTAAAGGTCAAGTACATCCTTTGCTTCCTGCGGCAGGAGGTCATACGCAATATCTTTTACATCAACTTCCATCATTGCAATTTCTTCCGGTTTTAACAGCGGCGTTACCCTGTACTGGAAAGCAGGATCATAATTACTGAACTTCTGTCCGGCTTCTATTCCCCAAACAAGCATCTGTACATCTGTCTGTTCAATTTCGGGATGCTCATAATATCTTCCCAGAATGCTCTTTATCAGCTCAGCTTTTGGCCCTTTCATAGGAGCCACAAGGTAACCATCTCCTTCAGTCGGCGCATAGGTTCCGGCATGCAGGCAGAATGTATTGAACTTATACCTGTAATATCCCGCACCAAGATTAAGATTAAACCCGGTACTCTGGTCATAACTGATCTTCTTATCAAGTCCGCCAAGCCATAGTGCCTGCGGATATGCATCTTTAATGCTTGTAGTAATTGCTTTTTCTAAGAAGATATCGCCGACACCCGGCACTTTTTTTAAAATGTCATCTAGTTGTGTAAATGAAGTTTGAATAAGTATTATCAGTAGAAAAAACGAGCGTATTGCGTTTTTCATGATCGGAAAATTTATTTTCTGGAGTAAGCAAATATAATCAATTTACATAAGAATTCATTCACCTATTTAATTGGAGATTTATAAGGGGTATATTTAGAAGTAATTTGTGTTTCTGTACCACATGAGACGCACACGAAATTATTTAAGTAAAATATCTTACTTGACAAACATCATTTTTTTGGAATTTGTAAAACCATTCATTTCAATTCTGTAGAAATATATTCCGGATGATAAGCCTGAAGCGTCAAAATTAATTTTGTAAGTTCCTGTCTCATAAAATTTATTTGCAAGTTCAGCAATGAATTTCCCGGTAACATCAAAAACCCTCAGTTTTACAGCACCTGGCTTGGGAATGCTGAATTTAATAGTTGTTTCCGGATTGAATGGATTGGGATAATTCTGAAAGAGTCTATATTCTTTCGGGATAATTTCGAAATCCCCTCCTCCATCTGTCGTTTTGTAAATCATACCATCATGTCCCACAGCCCAACCCATATTTCTGTTAAAAATGTGTGTTCCCCAAATGAGCTGCTTAACATTTTGATAACCCCAGTCATTCCCGCCGTTCGTGGTTTTTAATATTCCGTCAAATCCTGTAATCCACCCGGTATTTTCATCTACAAATTTAACAGAAGTTAGCGAACTGCTTCTTTTCTGCTCGAACCAAATTCTGCCGCCATTTGTGCTCTTCACAATCGCGCCGTCTATCCCGACAGCCCAACCAGTGTTTTCGTTCACAAAGTAAACCGATTGCAGCTGATCGGTTTCAGGTACAAATGTATCTGTCCAGTTAAGTCCACCATTTGTAGTTTTTAAAACTGCACCCTGTGTAGCAGTGGAATTACACCCAACCGCCCAGGCTGTTTCTTCATTCAAAAAATACAAAGAAGACAAATAATGTCCCACATACATATTTATCCAGTTATTTCCGCCATTAGTGGTTTTCACAATTCTCCATCCGTCATTATTTCCGCAATTTATTAGCCATCCTGTGTTTTCGTTAAAGAAATAAAGACCTGACGCATAAAAAGCAGAAATATCAAATAACTGAACATCCCAATTATTTCCGCCATCTGTTGTTTTATATATAATACTAATAAAATTATATCCGCCTGAAATCCACCCAGTATTTTCATTTAAGAAATAAACGGAACCTAAAATGTGCGGGGCTGAAAAATTACTGTTTACCCAGAAGAGTCCGGAGTTTTCAGTTTTCATGTAAGTACCGTTAGATCCAACAATCCAGCCGGTATTATTGTTTAGAAAAAAAACATTTTCTAAGCGTTCTGTAGAGTTTGAGTATTGCCGAACCCATCCTTCACCTGAATATAATGAAGTAGTAAGGAATATAATGGTATAAATGGCAGTAAGAATTTTGACCATATTGTTATCGAATAGACTATACAAATATAACACATATTTACAGCGTTTTTAATTCATTTCACTATCTCACTATTTGATCCTGTAGTGCCCAATAATATTCCATTCATTCAGCACATCTTCTTCCGCAACATAGCCGGGTGAGGGGAAATTATGTATGAGGTACGG
>CAZOAP010000024.1:9284-20983 GCA_964577645.1 uncultured Ignavibacteriales bacterium | reverse complement strand
GTGCTTCCAAGGACAGTGGCTGTAAGTGAATTGCCCGGTGATTTCGGTGCGGATACCTCAGCACCATTTACAGATACAGGTGCGACCGGTGCATATTTCCTTGCGCGGATCCAGTCAACAGAAATGGAACCTGAACCGGATGATATTCCTCCAATACCCAGTTTTAAAGGTACATCCTTGGGCTGTTCATTATCTGTTTCACTCCATGTACCTGCACCAGGGAAAGTTGCCCTTTGGCTTCCTGTGCCTATCCATGTGAATGCCCAGAGACCAACAGGGTTAGCAGCCGGAAATGTTTGTGTTGTAAAATTATGCCCGTTGCAATACGGGGTTGAGCCGCTGACGGGTGATTTACTGATCCTTACATTTCCGTTACCCATAAGTATAGCCATACTTTGGAATGTTCCTGTATTTCTTATCCAGTAAAGACCCGGCCAGCTTCCAGACGCAGCAGTGACATTTGCTTCAGAAGTAAATACTTCGGTATTTGTATAAGCGCTGTCAGAGACCCATATACCGCTTGAGGTCCATGCAAATGTTGCTACCCCTGAATTAAATGTTGCCGTATTACCGGAACCGCATGCAGAGCTGAATCTGCCGAGTGTATTGCTTTCAAAACCTTCAAAGAAAGCAAATGTGGTTTGTGCATTACTTGCAGCAGTGGCTGAAGGATTGCCGTAATACATATAAATTGTTCTTGTAGAGTTTGCAGGTAAATTTGATACTTTGATCCAGAGAATAGTTCCGTTGGTATTTATACCAGATTGTATGTAATAGCTTAACGGGTTGCATAATGAATCAGCAAACCTGATATCTGAACCGTCAGATTTCATTTTAAGAGCAGAGATTAAAACTGCCGTATTAATTGAATCGCGCACTTCAAAATTTGTGTAAGACTGTGCATTACCATTAGTAATTGTTACCGGTATCCTGTAGGTCCACCCGTTGAAGCAATTACATGCCTGAGAATAAATTTTGTTCCCTATAAGAAGGAGAGATAATATAAAAAATAAATGCAGTATTGATCTGTTCATTTGTCCCCCTATAAAATTTTATAAAAATTGCGAATAATTAAAATTGATTATAATAATATAAGCTGAAATCAATGTTTTATCAATAATGTTTAGGTTGAAATTTGTACCGTGAATTCTGTATTTTGACAAATTTTAAGATTAAAAATGCTGTAGTTTTATTTAATTTTCAGCAATTTGTGATCTGTAAGCCAAACTATTTTCATGTTAAAAACATTAATTCAGTCTTATATTTGTATGGTGTAAATGTGTTCTTTAAAATAATTCTTACACCAGGAGCTAAACCAACATGAAGCGTTTTACTGCATCTGTCATGGCAGTTTTTTTTGTTATGGCAGCATGTTCTGTATTATACTCACAGTCATTAAATAATGTAAGTATATCACAAATTACCGGCGGGTATAATATAGAATTCAGTCTTCCTGCATACAGTACTGAAACTGTAATAAAAGAAGGCGAATCATTTGATATCATAAATATTAATAATTTTGGTATCACACCCGAAGCAGGATTGCCAATGTTACCGCAGCTCACCTTCATCCTCATCATAGATAAAGCAGAAATATCACCTTCGGTTTCAATTCTTAATGAATCATCAGAAGACAGCTACCTTCAGCATAAAATTATACCCGCCCAGGAACCGTGGATAAAAAATAAAATGCTGAAAGACAGACCCTTTACAATTAACCGCGCGTACTATCAAACTACAGGAAGTATAACAAGTCCCGTTGTTAAAATATCTGAACCGTTCATCTTTGGCGGTGTAAAAGCGGTAATGGTTTCTGTTTTTCCATTCAGGTATGACCCTTCCACCGGGAAAATTTCAGTGGTAAAACATGCATCTTTTAAAATATCTCTGGGCTCGGGCGTTGCTCATTATACTTCCATTGCAGGTTCTTTCAGAGAAATATTTAAGGCAGTATCAATTAATCCTGAAACAGTTGATTATACCGGTACAAACAACTACCTGATAATCACACCTCCGGAATATGAATCAGTTATGGGCCCGTTTGCAGCATACAAAACAAGCATGGGATATAATGTATTGATGGTAAATACAAGTGTAACCGGTACGACTAATTCGGCTATCTTAAGCTATATTCAGCAAAGGTACAACAATATTTCTACAAGGCCTGAATTTATCCTGCTTGCAGGTGATATTGATAAGATACCAGAATGGACGGGGATCGGTTCTGATAACCCGCACACAGACCTGAATTATACAATGCTTGAAGGTAATGATCCTTTCGCTGATGCATTTATCGGCAGATTTTCAGTTGCCAACACAACGGAGCTGACCAATATTATCAATAAAACAATTTACATGGAAAGTAACATAGGAGCACTTTCTAAAAAGAATGTTTTTATGGCATCAACCGATAATTATGCTATTACAGAAGGAACTCATAATTTTGTAATTGACAGCTTTTTTACTGCCCCAACATATACAAATTTGAAATTGTACACTCATACTTATAATGCAACTACACAGCAGCTGATTGACGCATTGAACAATAACCAGGTGTTTGCAATATATTCAGGACATGGCAGTACAACAAGCTGGGCTGATGGCCCGCCGCTGACACAGGCGCAGGTAAATTCCCTCAATAATACTTATTATCCTTTCGTGTATTCATTTGCATGTTTAACAGGACAGTACCAGAACTCAGAATGTTTTGGTGAAACATGGATAAGAAGACCAAAAGCCGGCTCAGTATACTGGGGATCCTCAGTTAACTCGTTCTGGGATGAAGATGATATCCTTGAAAGAAGGCTTTACAGGGCAATGTTCACAGATGGCTTAAAGAAGACAGCGCCCATGTTTGTACTAGCTAAATATTATCTCATGCTTCATTACGGAAGTGTCACTACAGATATCCGCCGTTACCTTGAGATGTACAATTGCTTTGGTGATCCTTCCATTTATGAAGCTGCATACGGACCCGTTATTGCGCATACATGTCTTCCAAACACAGAAAATCTAAACGGACCGTATATTGTTAATTGCGTTATTACACCAACAGGCTCAGATATTGACCCTTCTAAGACCAAATTATTCTGGACCAAAACAGCAGATATCACTGATAGTATTTTAATGACAAATACTTCTGGAACAAACTGGAGTGCTTCAATTCCCGGCTGCGGTACATCAGCAACATATAAATATTATTTTAAAACAACTGACCTGATGAACCGTACAACGGTACTTCCTCCGGATGCACCTTCAGGACTGTTTTCTTTCACTGCAAGCCCTGACCAAACAGCGCCGGTAATAGTACATACACAGCAGGGCAATACGGGTCAGCCAATGTGGCCTGTAAATATTACCGCATCTGTAACTGATAATATCGGTGTAGATAGTGTATGGGTAGAATGGTATAAAAATACACCTTCAGTAATAAAAAAATTCAGAATAAATACTTCAGGCGGTAACGTATACGCAGGAATATTTAATTCTGCAAATAATGAAGTCATACCGGGGGATTCAATTTTCTACAAAATTAAAGCAGTTGATATCTCCTCCAGTCATAACACAGGATCATTGCCATCGACAGGTTATTTTGGATTCCTTATTACTGACCAGGCATTTACAAGTTTCTGTAAAGATACATATGTTCCAATCAGAGATAACCAGGTATCTTATGATACATTATTTATTCCGCAAACAGGTACAATTGTGGATTTTAACTTTAAGATGGAATCATTGCTTCATACTTATGATGGAGATATAACATTCAGTATAACTTCACCAACAGGTATCGAAGTGATACTTTCCAACAGGCGTGGTGCAGTAGGTGATAATTTTACCAATACCATATTTGATGATTCTGCATCAGTTGCAATTTCATCAGGAACAGCTCCATTTACCGGTTCATTCAGACCCGAAAGTCCGTTAAATGTTTTTAACGGATTGGATATATTCGGCAACTGGATACTGAAAGTTAATGACCAGGCAACAAGTGATACAGGACGTGTTGAAAAATACTGCCTGAACATTATTTATAATGCAGTGCTTGCTGTTAATAATAACCAGGTGCCTGTTAAATATGAGCTGGGTCAGAACTATCCGAACCCGTTCAATCCGGTAACAAAGGTAAAATATTCTGTCCCAAAACAATCTTTTGTTTTGATAAAGATATATGATATACTTGGCAGGGAAGTAAAAACATTAGTGAATGAAATGAAAAGTGCAGGCAATTATGAGATTGAATTCAATGCTTCTCATTTTGCCAGCGGAATTTATTTCTACAGGATGGAATCAGGTGAATTTACTGATGTTAAGAAATTAGTACTATTAAAGTAATATTTTATTCTTATTTAAAAGCCCGGTATTTGCCGGGCTTTTTGTTTATGCAAAAATTGCAATATGACTTTAAAAATTCACTATTAATTATTAAATTTGCATAATATCAAAAAATGCTGATTTTTTAGCATTTTCAAAGCTATTGGAGAGCTCGCATAATGGTATTGCAGCGGTCTTGAAAACCGCCGGGCGCAAGCCTGTGGGGGTTCGAGTCCCTCGCTCTCCGCTGATCGTATTTTTGAACAAGGGGCTATTTACCCCTTGTTCGTGTTTTTACCATATCTTTATAGGAGAGGTGCTCGAGTGGTTGAAGAGGCTACCCTGGAAAGGTAGTATACCGGCAACGGTATCGTGGGTTCGAATCCCACCTTCTCCGCATAATTCAATGTATTTTACTTATATATTAAAAAGCCTTAAAGACGGCAAATTTTATTATGGTTCAACCAGTAATCTGGAAAATAGATTAGTTCAACATAATTACGGTAAAGTAAAGTCAACTAAACATCGGAGACCCTTTAAAATACATTATTATGAAACATTTAGTTCAAAACTGGACGCCGAAACAAGAGAACGTTTTTTTAAAACTATTAATGGCTATATTTGGTTAAAAAAAAATATTATTATTTGAAACGGTATCGTGGGTTCTCCCAAAGGGACTCCTTCGGAGGAATCCCACCTTCTCCGCATAATTCAACAAACTTTCATTACCCTATCTTAAATTTAAAAAATTATTATATCATTACTAGTATAGTAAATAGTGAATTTTCGGTTTGCATTGAAAAAACATTAAAATTGAGTTATTTATGTATAATAATAACTAATATATGAGTAGTTTTTTGAAAAGCTTTGGTGAACTGAAAAAAAATCTGAAAAAAGATTTTTCTTCTTTACCAGTAAAAAAAATTGCTGTACTTGGTGATACTTCAACCCAGCTTCTTGTACAGGCTTTAAAAGGAACAGGTTATGAGGAAGGTATTAATTTTGAAATATTTGAAGCTGAATATGACCAGATAGATCATGAAATTTTTGACCAGGAGTCTGAGCTTTATACTTCAAATCCAGATTATGTGATAATTTTTCAATCTTCTCAAAAGCTCCTTGCAAATTACAACAAATCAACAGAAGAAAAGAAAAAAACTTTTGCAGCTGATACACTGGCTCATATAAGTGTCCTTATTAATATTATTAACAGCAGAATTAAAAGTAAAATAATATATTTTAATTTTGCTGAAATTAACGATAACGTTTTCGGTAATTTTGCCAATAAGCTTGATTTTTCTTTTATCTATAATCTAAGAAAGATAAATCTTGGCTTAATGGATATGAGCCGTGAAATTAAATCAGTTTATATAAATGATATTAACATGCTGCAAAGCAGTGTTGGTTTTGAAAGATCATATGACGCAAAGCTTCATATTACTGCTGATATGGTTTTCAGCCTGGAATTTATACCATATGCAGCCAAAAGCACAGTTGATATAATCCTTTCGCTTACCGGCAAGGCTAAAAAATGTTTGATACTAGATCTTGATAATACTTTATGGGGCGGGATAATTGGTGATGATGGTGTTGAGAATATCCAAATTGGTGAGCTTGGCATCGGCAAAGCGTTTACACAATTACAACTTTGGGCAAAACAGCTTAAGCAAAGAGGTATAATACTTGCCGTCTGCAGTAAAAATGATCATGATGTTGCACGGGGTGCTTTTGATAATCACCCTGATATGGTTTTAAAGTATGAAGATTTTGCTGTATTCCAGGCTAACTGGGATAATAAGGCAGAAAATATAAAACAGATTCAGGAATTCCTGAATATCGGATATGATTCCATGGTTTTCCTTGATGATAATCCGTTTGAAAGGAACCTTGTTAAATCATTTCTGCCTGAGATCACTATACCGGACCTGCCTGAGGACCCGGCTGAATACCTGAATTATTTAAGCAGGCTTAATTTATTTGAAACCTCCTCATATTCAGAAGAAGATGCGGGCAGAAGCGATCAATACAGGGTTGAGTTTGAGCGCAGCCAGGTTAAAAAAGCATTTACAAATGAAGATGAATATCTTGCAAGCCTTGAAATGCTTTCTGAATGCAAGCCATTTGATGTATATTCGATACCACGTGTATCACAGCTTACACAAAGATCCAATCAGTTCAACCTAAGAACGCAGCGTTATTCAGAAAGTGACGTAAAAACAATTGCGGATTCAGATGATTACCTTACACTTTCTTTTACGCTTGAAGATAAATTCGGGCATTACGGCCTGATAAGCTTGATTATTTTGAAGAAGGAAAAAGATTCATTGTTTATTGATACATGGATAATGAGCTGCCGAGTACTGAAGCGCACTATGGAAAACTTTGTGCTTAACATCATTGCTGAAACTGCAAAAGGAAACGGTTTTAATAAATTAATTGGTGAATACATACCCACAGCAAAGAATAAAATGGTTAAAGATCATTACACAAACTACGGGTTTAGTGAATCAAATGGTTTGTTTGAGCTGGTGCTTGATAATTACTCGCCGCTTAAAACTTTCATTAACAGAAAAGATACCTGAACATGCCTGAGATCCTTGAATATATAGTAAATAAAATCAGTGATGCTAATCCTGTTTCTGCTAAAAAATTAAGAAGAAATTACTCCAAATTTACCGAACAGCACAGGCAGGATGCAGAGAATTTTTTGGTTTTATACTCTAAGTACCTTGGAAGTATTTCAAAAAATATTGACTATGCTGTTGAGTGTTACCTTAAGATGACAAGCGATATGTTCTCTGAAAGGATGAAATTTCTTGAAACAGGTGAGTACTCAAATAAGCTGTATAAAGATGTTGATGAAAAAATATACAGTAACCCTGAAATAATGGATTATCATATGCATGGCCTATCCATTGCTCAGTTCCTTTGGCCTGACCAGTACATAAGGTTCCGTTTCTTTGCAGATAATCTCCTGAAGTATGAACCGGTTGAAAATTATCTTGAAATAGGCGGCGGCCACGGTTTATATGTAAGGGAAGCTATAAAAATACTTGGAAGCAAAACGAATTTTACTGTTGTTGATATAAGCCAAAGCTCATTGAATATTTGCCAAAATATGTCAACTGGTGAAAATGTTAATTTTATACTTAAAGATATCTTTGATTATAATGAAGATGAAAAATTTGATTTTATTACTGTAGGTGAGGTCATAGAACACCTGGAAAAACCATTGGAGCTGTTAAACAAGATCCACTCAATTTTAAATACAAACGGTACTGTTTATCTTACAACACCTGTAAATGCACCTATGATTGATCATATATACCTCTTCAATAATGTTAAAGAAATAAAAGATCTGCTTGAAGAAGCTAATTTTAAAATCGCTGATGATATAGCAGTTTATTCTGAAGACCTGCCGGAAGAACTTGCCATACAGCATAAAATTCCTTTAATGTATGCATGCTTTTTAAAAAAATCTAATTAAATAAAAGAATATAAATGGAACAAATATTAAAAGATTTAACTGTAATTTTCAGGGATGTTCTGGATGATGATAATATTGAATTAAAAGAAGAAACTACTGCGGCAGAAATTGAAGACTGGGATTCATTAACTCATATTATCCTTATATCTGAAATTGAGAAAAGATTAAAGATAAAATTCACAAGTTCTGAAATTACAGGCTTTAAAAATGTTGGAGAGCTTGCCAATTCAGTTTTAAGTAAACAGAATAAATGAACGGTTTACCGGGTAAATACAAGCTGCATCACATTGGCTGTGCTGTCAGGTCAATTGCTGATTCGGTTAACACTTACACAAATACCATGGGCTGCAGGAATGTATCGCCTGTTTATGAACTGAAAGAAGTAGGAATTAATGCTTGTTTTGTTGAACTTACTGAAGGTATTTTCCTGGAACTGATAGAACCTGCCGGCAATGATTCAGTTATAAATACTTATTTAAAAAGGGGGATAAGCTATTATCATTTGGGATATAAAGTTAAAGATATTGATAATGTGGTGAAAGAGCTGCTGAATGAAGATTTTAAAGAGATAAGTACAATTTACTCACCGGCATTTGATAACAGGAAATGTGTTTTTCTTTACACACCTGAACTGCAAATGATAGAATTAATTGATTCAGATTGAATTAAAAATAAGGCAAAGTTAAAACATAAAAGAATTAAAATTTAATATTTTTCAGATTCTCAAATAAAAAGCCGGCAACTACTTCATGTCCGTGATGATTCCAGTGACCCTGCATATTAGAACCTTTCCAGTAATCCAGAATTTCACCTGATCTCTTTCTAATTTCAAATTCCTTTTCAAGATCAAACACCTGAAGATCATCTTTTTTAATAATTTCATTGTAATAATCAGGATACTTATCTGTCATTACAAGAATATTTTTTATCTTTCCGTTTTTGTTAGCCTTCCCAAAATCGTTTAGAATAGCTTCATTTATCGTATAGAACATATCTTTATTTTCAGCAGAAGGCGGGGTTATATTGCTGCTTAATACTACCGGCTTTTTGTATAAATGTCCCAAAATGAACTGCGCAGGTGAACCTAACTGATAAAATTCATATCCGCGTTTCAACAGGTTGCCTATTGAGGTCAATCTTAAGAATTTGAAATTTGTTCTTTGTTTGAACTGGCTGCTCTCAGCAAAGCTGTAGTCAATCACCAAGGAGTCATCCATAACAGTGTAATCGGGACCGGGTTTATCATCTTTGCCAACAAAGGAAGCACTTCCCACAAATATCAGGTTAATATCCGGATGAAATTCTGATGCAATATATTTATAAGTTGTATAAATGCCTCTAAGATCAATACCACCTCTGCCAAAATTTAAAACCTCAACTTTTTTGCCGGTAATTGCAGAGAGCTTTTCTTCAAGCAGCTTCCTGAAATGATGCCTGTCAAATAATTCCAGACCCTGTACCATTGAAGCACCTATCAATGCTATCCGTAAGGTGTTTTCGTTTTTCTCTTTTGGGTAAGCGGGACCCAGGTAACCATACTCATTTACATTACCCATGCCAAAACCTTCATTCATTGAAAAGATCTGCGTATTCGGTTTCCTTAACAGCCCCAGCTTCGGGTCATCGTAAACTATAGAAGGCAGAAACACTTCTGAGAACCGGAAAAATATTTCCAGCACTACCAGTGATAGTATTAATGCTGCAGAGAATTTTAATATTGACAGAATTATTTTTTTCATTTTTCAGAACTGAAAATAAATGAACGGCATTGGCGTACTTTGAAGCATGTAAGGTATAACAACTATCCACATTGCAAAGCTTATACCAAGCATGTAGGCATTATCATACTTCAGTAAGAATGCATGGGTTTTGTATTTTATCTCAAGCAGATCAAACGTAAATGAGGCAGCAATATAAGCTGCTATTATCAGTAGTATCCTGATATAGAATTCGCTTCCCTGCCAGCTGAATATTCTGCTCATAATGAAAAATGAATCGTTAACAGTATCTGCTCTGAAGAAAATAAAAGTGAACATTACAAAAACAAAAGCCAGCAGCATGCATGCTTTGTTGTAAAAAAACGGATTCAGTTTCTGGTTCAGCCGCTTTCTGAATTTCCTTGACATTGCTTCATAAACAAGAGCTATTCCGTGAAGTCCGCCAAAAATAATGAAGGTCCAGCCGGCTCCATGCCAAAGACCCGCCAGAACAAAGGTTAAGAAAAGTGAAAATGCTATTGAGTATATTCCCCATTGCCTTGTACTTATAGTAAGAGGTGTATAAAGATAATCCCTAAGGTAAGTTGAAAGAGAAATATGCCATCTTCTCCAGAATTCAGTTATACTTTGAGAAAAATACGGCTGTTCAAAATTTTCCATGATATTAAGTCCAAGCATTTTTGCAGTACCGCGTGCAATATTGGTATATCCCGAAAAATCAGCATACAGCTGAATTGTAAAAAGTACAATTGCCATAATAAGCTCAAGTGAAGTATAATATGAGGGTTCTGCAAAGATCTGGTTCACAACTTTTCCGGCAGTATCACCGATAATTACTTTCTTGAACATTCCAAGAGTTATAAGAACAAATCCTTCTTTAAAATTTGATATTTCAAATTTACGTTCATTTTTTAACTGCGGCAGAATATTTTTTGCTCTTTCGATAGGTCCCATAAGGAGCTGGGGAAAAAATGAAACAAATAAACCAACATCTATCAATGAATCTGAAGGTTCTGTTTCACCCCTGTAAATATCTATTACATAAGATAATGCCTGGAATGTATAGAACGAAATACCGATAGGTAATATCAGGTTAAGATGAAGCCAATCCAGGTTGCCGCCAAATAATGAAAATGCACTGTTAAAGGAATCTATAAAAAAATTATAATATTTAAACAGAACCAATATACCAAGGTTAATGACCAGGCTTATATAGAGAAATAATTTTTTCCTATTTGGGTCTTTTGCAGCAAAGATAAATTTTCCGCAGAAATAAACAGTTAATGTTGTAATTACCAGCAGTGAACAGAAGCGCCAGTCCCAATATGCATAGAACAGGTAACTGCAAACAAGTAAAAATGAATTTTTCAGCTTTGAAGGTATTATGTAGTAAAGGGGAATGACAATTATTATAAAACTGAGATATGTGAATGAATTAAAAAGCAAATAATCAATATTTTATAAAGAATTAAGCAGTAATATATAAATATATTTCGGAAATATCTATATGGAAAAATTTTGTTTGATTTATTATCAAGTATAATTAATGATATTATTTCGAATAATTTTTAGAAGTATAAAAACATGAAATATTTGAATAGAATAAACTGCTCAGGTCTTATTCACACAACACTGATCTTATTAAAAGTTGCCGCATAAATTGATTTAAAAATCCATTTTTTAGGTTATTATTGGGCTTTTTACCATATTCTTAAATTAATGAATTGAAATCGCTTATATAATTTAATAATTTAAAATTAATCACAAATTTTTCCGTGTTATATTTCAGTTTCACCTTCATCCAAAGGTAAGTTTCTTTGCAAAAATTAAACCCAGGAAGGGGTATTGAAATGAGAACACATTTATTTGTTTTTATTATTGCAATAACTTTCTTTTCCTTTACCGTTTATTCACAAACTGATGAATATGGTGAGCAAAGTTACAATGGATATCTTGCCGGCTTAAACAGCAACAGCAATTATGTGAGTGTACCTTCTAATAATTTATTCAATCAAAATACCGGTGGTTCAATGGAAATGTGGATATACCCGTTGAGTGTTACCGGAACACAGCAGCTGATTGGAAAAGGTGTTACCTCGAATGTACAATTCATTTGGGGACTGGAAGGCAATGTTCAATATTTCAGGATCGGAAGTACTTCCTTAACTAATACTGGCGGT
>CAZOAP010000024.1:0-9274 GCA_964577645.1 uncultured Ignavibacteriales bacterium | reverse complement strand
GCAAATCAATGGACACATATTGCGGTGACATGGGCAGGAAGCGGACCGTACACTGTTACATTTTATGTTAACGGAGCATTAAGCGGTACAGCAGCATCCCATTCAGGAACATGGACTTCAAACAATGACCCTTTAAAGATAGGCGGAACATCAGGAAATTTTACAACTCAGTTCTTCAATGGTTTCATTGATGAAGTCAGGTTCTGGGACCCGGTGAGAACGGCAGCAGAAATTCTTGAAAACCGTTTTTGCGGTATTGGTGACGGTGCCGGGTCAAACAGTTCAAACGCACTGACAAGCTCAGTATCATACACAAGCTTAATTGCCTCTTGGAACTTCAACAGAAGCGGTACTGCATATGAATACATAAACGGCCTTAACGGTACTTATATGGGTTCTGCATTTTCACAGCAGGCTCTTGGCAGCCAGCCAATGCCCTATAATATGGTCCTAAAATGCCCTGGGTCAGGTAATAATTCTTATGTAACTGTTCCTTATAACAGTAACTTTAATCAAACAACAGATGGTACTATTGAAGCATGGATATATACTTCATTAAATAACCAGCAAAAAATTGTAGTAAGCAAAGGAAACACAAGCAATGTTTCATATTTGTTTGGCATGTCAGCTTCAGGTAAATTATTTGCCAGGTTCGGCACATCTGTTTCTATCAATAATGATGGCATCACTATTCCGGTAAATCAGTGGGTTCATGTTGCATGGACCTGGCTGTTAAGCTCGGGTTCATTTAATGTTACCTATTATGTGAACGGTAAGGTCAGCGGTACCCCGCTTTCAAATTTTGGCGTATTCAGTACCAATACCGATCCTATGACAATAGGAAGCAGTGCTGCATTTACATTTGAAACGTGGAATGGGTATATTGATGAAGTAAGGTACTGGAGTGATGTTAAATCAGCTGAATGGTTCCAGGCAAACATGTTTGGATCAGTAAGAGGAAAAACCAGTACCACCGGTTTAATAGGAGCCTGGAATTTTGACGGAAATCTTTTAAACAGGTCCACTATTGCCGGGATAAATGGCTCGTTCAATACCGGTGGAGTAAATAATTGCCGGTTAAGCGGTTTTTTAAATGAATCTACTGCCGGTGCTTTAAATATAAATTTTACTGCTCACAGTACAGTAGTAAACAGGCTTGCAACCGGAAATCCGTTCCCGGGAGGATTTGCAGTTAAAGTGCCCTATAAAAATATTAATGATATGCTCACAACTAAAGATACAATTACTTTAAGCGGAAGCTCAATTACTAATGCAGTAGAATTATTCCTTTCTGTCAGACATTCGTGGGTAGGAGATCTTAACATTACTCTTACAGCACCAAATGGACAGGTAAGAGATATATCTTCGGGAAACGGCGGTTCAGGTGATAATATTCTGACATTCTTTGTAGATGGCCAGACAAGCGTTACTACTGTTTCTTATTTACCGCCATGGTCAAATATTTGCGCAGCTGAACAGACTTTAGGTAATTTTGGAAATTCTGCAGTTCAGGGGAACTGGATCTTATCTGTTTCTGATATTGCAACAGGGGATACCGGTGTTCTGCAGGGATGGGGGATAAGGATAAATAATGCCGTCACTGGTAATCAACAGACAGGGAATTCCGTTCCCGTTAAATTTTCTCTTTATCAAAATTACCCGAATCCTTTTAACCCGTTTACAACTATAAAATATGATGTTGCCAAAGATCTAAATGTTAATATTAAACTGTATGATATGCTTGGAAGAGAAGTATCTGTGCTTGTAGATGAGTTTTTGAACGCAGGATCTTATGAGGTAAATTTTGATGCTTCAAATATTTCATCTGGAACATATTTTTATAAGATTCAGGCAGGCAGTTTTACAGATATAAAAAAGATGGTGATCATAAAGTAACAACAATTGCTTTTATTAAATACAAAACCCGGTTGTTATATACAGCCGGGTTTTTAATTATTCAAAAACAAAATATCTTTAAAAAACTTACGGAACATCAAAGTATATATAAGGTGTTCCATTTTGAGTTATACAGCGGTTATTATAATAAATCGAATCAAATACTTTCCAGCCGCCGGATATATCAAAATTCACTTTTCCTTTATATAAACCACTGCCTGAATAATGAGGATTTTCATTGCCATCAGAAGTATGATTTAATGAATCCAGCCTTACCGTAAGATACATATTGGCAGTATTTACCTGGGTAAAATCAACAAAGTCAGGCGATTCATGCAACAGACAGGAGAACTCATTGTTGCCAATAACCGGTGTTGAGGGGGAAGTCATAGTAATCAGGTAACTGAGCTGTGCACCAAGATCAGTAAAAATCTTGAATTTTGTTTTTCTGTCCCAGCCTACATCAAATCTGACAGAATCCACATTAAGCTCATTATTGTAATTATAGTATCCGTACCACCTGCTTGTTGAATCTGAAGGCATCATCATAATAATGTAACCTGTAAACATACCAAGCTGTGAATTGTAATTATAAACCGGTTCCACCGGAGTAGCATGGAACTCACTGGAGGTGAAATGGAACATCTTAGCATAAAATTTAACAAACCCTGAGTTCTTTTCAACTCCGTTATCATAAACTTTAAATCCAACTTTGTTATAACCCGTCATTAAAGTATCATTATTCACTGTCCAAACTTCAAATTTAATATTACCGCTCTCAGCGGAAATTATTTTTTGATAAGTATCTCCGGTATTGACCGAAAGAGGTATGGTATTATCCCCGCATCCTGCAAAAAGGATTAATGAGGTTAAAGATAAAATTGTAATTATTTTAGTCAATTTCCTTTTTTTAGTTATTGTAAATTAATAAATGATATCAGAAAAACTAATGATATTTGTCATGTAATTCATGAGCAAAAACAAATAATTCACACCCCAAAAGGAGATATGCATCATTAACCAATATGATTCTTATCGTTTTTTGTAAAATAACAGTTGTAGTTATAATTTAATTTCAATACATGCTATATATTGCAAACAGTAATTAGATACATTTATAACTTATTTACCTTTGCTTTTAATAACATGAATAATAACAGACTAGTTTTACTCTTATTAATAACAATATCATTACCGCTTCTCTCGCAAACCAGTTCGTATAATTTCACAAGTACTACCGGTACATTTACAGCAATTACTGGCGGCACAGTGCTTGGAACAACAGCAAATGATGAACAGGTATTTAACAATAATACATCGGGAGAGACCGGCCCCCAAACAGATATCGGCTTCCCGATTGGTTTTGATTTTTATTATAATGGTGCCATATATGAAAGATTTGCAGTAAATACAAACGGGTGGATAATACTGGGTACCGGAACATTTACCATTGGAGCATCATCGGCTCCGATAAGCAGCTCCACATCATCTTCATTTCAGAATATTATTTCATGTTTGGGCAGAGACCTGCAGGGACAGGCTGGTTCTGAGCTAAGTTATCTTTTAACGGGAAATGCTCCAAACCGTGTTATGATAATTCAGTGGCTCAATTACAGGAAATTATCAGCTGTAACAGGTGAAAGTTATGATTTCCAGATACGCTTAAACGAAAATAATTCGGTGATAGAATTTGTGTATGGCGATGTTACAACTGCAAATACAAGTACTTCAACATCCAATAATCCGACACAGGTTGGCATTAGAGGCCTTACAAGCTCTGATTACAAGAACAGGACTACAACGAGCAGCTGGTCATCAAGCTCAGCGGGCTCATCCAATACCAATACAATGAGATTGACAACAACTGTTAAGCCTGCTGCAGGTTTAAGATATACATTTACACCTGCAAATATGTCATACAGCTCCAGTACTGCTTTAATAGCTGATACTTCATCAGTTAAAAAAAATTCAGCAAATAATCCAGTAATTAAAATACAGGTTGTTACTGCAGGATTGCTTTCACCATTATCAGTAACTTCTATTACCTGCAATACAAACGGAACTTCAAGTATTTCTGATATTACAAATGCAAAATTATTTTATACAGGTAATTCATCAGTCTTTTCTGCAATTAATCAATTCGGTTCCATTATTGCAGGGCCTAATGGTTCAATGGTATTTACAGATATACAGGTCCTTCAAAATGGAACAAATTATTTCTGGCTGACTTATGATATTCCGTTAATAGCAGTTACCGGTAATGCAGTTGATGGTGAATGTAATTCTATTACAGTAGGTACATCCAAAACACCTTCAATACAGGCACCGGCGGGGAACAGGCTGATCGCTAATTCTCCCATGTCAGGTACCTATGCCGTAGGGCTGGCACTATTTAAGCAATTTTCAGGTAAAGAATTATATTACAGAAAAGCTGAAAAACAGGTTTATACAGAGCAGTATATAAGGAAAGAGAAACACGGCAAGTACATACAGAATAACGATCAGTATAATATATACCAGGACCTTACAGCTTCTCAGTATTCTTCAAAAGAAGATACATTTATTTTAATGGAAGGTGATTTACCATATAATGGTTCTGGCTATATAGAACTTAGTTCATACGACAACAGGAATCATTTTTTGCCGGGCAATGATGAAATTACCGGAATTTATTCAAACCTGACAACAGCTCTTATTGATCTTGGCAGGCGCGGTATTTCGGGACCTGTAACATTCAGCTTATCAGATGCTGTATATAGTTCAGAAACATTTCCTTTGACAATTAATAATACTTCAGGGAGCAGCAGTGTTAACACAATTACAATAAAACCTGCAGCGGGTATTACATCACAAATTGTTATGAACACAGGCAGTACAATATTTAAAATTACAAATTCAAATTATGTTATTATTGACGGAAGTAATACAGTAAACGGTACAAGCCGGAATTTAAGCCTTATAAGCAATAATGAAAATATCTCTAATTGTGTGTGGATAGGTTCCATTGGTTCAACAGCTTCAGGTAACATTACAGTAAAAAACTGTAATCTTAAGACAGGTGAAAGAACCCTTGGATCTACAGGGGTTATGGTATCTGATGCATCAGTATCCGGTAACCCTGGATATTTTTCCAATATTACAATACAGAATAACAACATCCAAAAAGGCAGGCAGGGAATTTATTTAAATGGCGGTGTTATACCTCAAAACGGATCTAATGTATTTGTTTATGATAACCTCATAAATTCAAACTTTTCAAATGCAACGGGTTACCTGGGTATATATTTGCAGGGTGTAAATAATTCCGTTATCAGCGGGAATGA
Organism: uncultured Ignavibacteriales bacterium; assembly: GCA_964577645.1. GTDB lineage: Bacteria > Bacteroidota > Ignavibacteria > Tepidaquicellales > OLB5 > OLB5. The sequence continues at coordinate 4,055 of CAZOAP010000024.1, read as the reverse complement.
GGTTGCAAATCTGAGCAATACGGAAAGCGAAAATGATAAAGGTATATGGATTGCCAACGGATCTCACAATGTAACAACAGAAAAAAATAAAATTTATTCTATAGGCTATACCGGAACATCAGGTAACGGCGGAAACGGGATTTACGTTTCATCAAATCACCTGAATGCCGATGTGACACTGAAAAATAATGTGATCTATAATATATTTGGAGACGGATGGGATCATACAGGTACATATTTTCTGGATAATCCTGCAGGGATAATGTTATATTCATCAACACCTCAAAGCGGAATAAGCATATTTAATAATTCTATCAATTTATACGGTAATACGCTTACCCAATTATTATCACTTTCCAGCGGAATTTTCCTGACAAACGGAACGACGGCTGATATCAGAAATAATTCTGTAATGAATAATCTTGGCACTGCATCAGATTCAGCTTACGGCAGCTGCGGTATATATGCACAAACATCAAATTCACAATTTTTAAATATTGATTATAATAATTATTATACAAATCCAACTGGTAACGGGGTTAAAGCAATTGGAAAAATCTCATCAACAGCATATTTGACCCTGGTTAACTGGTTAACTGCTACAGGCAAAGACAGAAGCTCACTGAATTATAACGCAGGTTATACGGGTAATACTGATCTGTATCCTGATGTAAACAGTGCAAACAGCTGGTCATTGAACGGCAGGGGTACACAGATATCATCGGTTAATAGTGATTTTAACGGTAATTCCAGAAGTACTTCAGTTGTCAGCGGTGCACCTGATATCGGGGCATATGAATTTACACCGGCTGTTCAGCCCCCGGCTGCTGTTCAGTCCGGTACAATAAGCAACGGCAGTACAACTTATTATCTCTTCGGGGGTGATACTGTTGCAACTGTAACTTGGCATGGAAGTAATTTCCCCTCTTCAGTTAATACAAGATATTACAGCGGAACAAATCCCCCGCTTGCAAATACGGGCAGCTATGGAAACTGTTATACCACATTCAATCCGGTTGGCGGCAATGCCTTTACATTTGATATAACATATTATTATGATCCTTCTCTGATAGGAACTATCAGCAGTGAATATAATATTTCAATAGCAAATTATAGTACAGGTATATGGACGCATTTCTCTTCTTCACTGGATGTAACACAAAGAAAAGTTACAAAATCAGCGTTAAGCCAGCTGACAACATTTACAATTGATGACGAACAGAGCCCGCTTCCGGTTGCTTTAAAGAGTTTTACTGCTGAAGCTTCAGATAGAAATGTTTTATTAAAATGGATAACATTAACTGAAATGAATAATTTTGGCTTTAATATTGAACGAAGATCAGAATATGACAGCAACTGGGTAAAAATCGGTTTTACACCGGGTAACGGAACAGTTTTTACTGAGAAAGATTATTCATACAATGATTATAACTTAAATACTGCAGAATATACATACAGGCTAAAACAACTGGATTTTAACGGTAATTCACAATACTATTACCCATTAAATTCAGTTACAATTGGCAAACCGAAAAATTTTGATATCTCGCAGAATTACCCGAATCCATCAAACCCTGTATCAAAAATAGATTTTCAGCTACCGAAGGATGCTGATGTTTTTATAAAGATATTTGATATTACCGGAAGTGAAATTATTACGCTGCAAAACGGCTTCTTAAAAGCAGGCTATCATTCTGTCCGGTTTGACGGCACCAATTTATCCAGTGGGATCTATTTCTACAGGATAATATCCGGCGGATTTACGAAAACAATGAAATTAATTTTAGTAAAATAACATAATAGAAAGTGACTATTAATATGAAAACCCTTCTTATTTTTAAATTTTTGATCGCTCTGGCTTTTTTGCCTTTAAATACTCTGACCCAGGATAGAAAAACAGGTAATGACCTTTGGTGTATGGAGTTTGTTGACGAGTTTACAGGCATCACATTTGGAGGATCCGGCATTATAAAACAGACAACTGATGGCGGTGTTTCATGGATAGATAAAACAAGCAATACACCCAATACTCTAAAAAAATCAGCGATTATAATAGATGATGAAATAGTGGTTGTAGGTTTAAATGGTACAATTTTGAAATCAAATGATATTGGCGAAACATGGACAACTAAAACATCAGGAATTGCAAATGATCTTTATGGTGTATCATTTGGCGGAAGATTTTCTGAAGTGGGGATAGCTGTAGGAAACAACAGTTCTATTTTAAGGACAACCGATCAGGGTGAAACATGGAACACAATACTAACTGTAAATGACAGACAAAGATCAGTTAATTTTAAAGCAGTAACTATGTCATCTGAAAGTAAAGGTATTCTGGCAGGTGATAACGGCACAATACTTCTTACAAATGACGGTGGTTTAAGCTGGCACAGATGCAGCTCTGATATCCCGAATGTAAATTTCAAGTTTATTATTTCATTATCAGAAGATAATTCATTTGTGACAGGTAATAATGGTACTATCCTGGAAACTACTGATGCAGGTGAAAGCTGGTTTGCACTTAATACCGGCGTTACAAATACAATTTACAGGATACGTTTTGCTGACGACCAGACTGCAATTGCAATAGGTACAGAAGGAACTGTTTTAAAATCAACAGATGGCTGTTTAAGCTGGGTAAATGAAGTTAGTGGGACAATAAATAATCTAAATTGTCTGTTTGTAGTAAATGAATCAATTGCTTATACCGGCGGTAATAACGAAATAATTTTGAAAACCACCGATGGCGGCATTAGCTGGAATGAATACATTCCGGGTAAACTGACGAAAAATACAAAAATGGAATATATGACAATAAACTGTTATCCCAATCCTTCAAATCCTGTCACAAAAATATCCTACAGCCTGGTACAAAATGCAAACATATGTGTAAAAATATATGATACAGCAGGCAGGGAAGTTACAACATTGGTAAATTCATTTCAGCAACAGGGAGACTATTCAGTTATATTCAACGGTACCGGCCTTTCAAGCGGAATTTATTTCTGCAGGTTAACGGTACAAAATAATAACAACATCACAGCTAAAACGATGAAGATCATTTTAGTGAAGTAAAGGTAAATACAGAACGGGCGTATAAGAGCGCCCGTTTTTTATTTTACTTTTTTATACCTGTGGCAGTCAACAATATGATCGTTCACCATACCTGTAGCCTGCATATTTGCGTAACAAATTGTGGACCCTACGAACTTAAAACCATCCTTTAATAGCTGTTTGCTCATTGCATCTGATTCCTTTGTTTTTGCAGGGATCTGACCCATGCCGGTCCATGCATTTTTAATGACTTTCCCGTCAGTGAACTGCCATAAATATTTATCAAATGAGCCTGTTTTATCAAGAATATTCAAATACGCTTTTGCATTTGTTATAGAAGCTGCAATTTTCAGCCTGTTCCTAATTATCCCGGCATCATTTAATAGTTTTTGGACTTTCTTATCTGTATAACGGGCTATTTTTTCAGCATCAAAGTTATCAAATGCCTTCCTGAAATTTTCACGCTTATATAGAATTGTTCTCCAGCTTAAACCTGCCTGGAAACCTTCAAGTATAAGGAATTCAAAAAGCTTTTTATCATCATGCAAAGGTACACCCCATTCTTCATCATGATATTTTACATACAGCGGATCAGTTCCGCACCATGCACAGCGAATTATTTCTTTTGACAAGTTCTAAACCTTTCAATTTTTCATGCTGAACTCATTTTCAGCGTCTGTAATATTTTGTTTAGACCCTGAAACGAGTTCAGGGTGACGGAAAATATTCTCAAAATTATTAACTATTATGTAAAAAGCCAAATCATTAAATTCGCATTACTATGGAACTGTTCAAAATTGGCTTTATTACCGTAAATTTAATTGATGTAATTGATATAATTATAGTCACTTATATATTTTACAAGCTTTACCTTGTAATGCGCGGTACTATTGCTTCACAGATCTTCCTTGGGTTAACACTAATTATCCTTGCATCACTTATTGCACAGACGTTTAATATGCGGTCACTTGGATGGATCTTCAGCCGCTTGACTGATATCT
>CAZOAP010000023.1:0-21221 GCA_964577645.1 uncultured Ignavibacteriales bacterium | reverse complement strand
CTCGAGTATACTGCTGCTGCCCGGAATATATTTCATATATACTTTGTGCACGAGTCCGCGCATCCATTGCAGAATTGGATTTTGGTTATCGCGCGCGTCGTAACCTGAGGCGATATTGTTGAATGCGGATTTTGTGTTATTTGTTTTGTTGTTATTAATAAAACGATGTGAGTTTAATTTAATGAACTTTAAATTTTGTAATCGTCGCTTCCTGTAGATGTCAGGCTTGCCTGACATTATTGTTCTTTTTGTCTTGACACAAAAAGAACCAAAAAAGTCAAGGCTGATGAAAAACAGCTAAAACTTTTCGAACGCAATAGCCGCAAAAAAAACTCGACTTCGTCTCAAACAGTTTTTTGCTATCTTAAAATGCGTTCTCAAGTTTTTAAACGCCGTTTTTCATAGGCCGTTAAAAAGCGGGTTATTTTATCAGACTCATCATAATTCTTGATACTTTTGCCTTAAGGAAAATTTTCCCGTACGAAGAGAAACCTGCGCCGGAATTTTTCATTTTAAAATAATTCACTTCATTAACCATGTAACGATTGGCATGTTTGTAGAAATTTTTGGAATACCGACCCTTAAAATCAAGGTCCCTGTCTGTTCGCTCATGCCACTGTTTATCTGTAATAAGGCGTGATTCAACTTCATTGTAGAAAGGTGTTCCTTTAATTGGATATGCCACTGTTGTTAAAAAAATATCGGGGTTGGAATCCTTTAAATGCTGTGTAGTTTCAAGTATATCCAGTTTTCTTTCACCCGGGTAGCCAAGCATAATGAATGTACCGGCTTCAATTCCGTGTTTGCGTGTAAGCTTTATCTTTTCGCGTGTATCTGCTGCATTAACGCGCCTATCCATCAGATCAAGCACATGCTGAGAGCCGGATTCTGCCCCAATCCATAGCCTGAAACATCCGAGCTGCTTCAGGATAATCAATACTTCTTCATTCAGCCTGTCACTTCTTGAAATACACTCAAATTTAATTTTAATATTGCGCTCATTAAATACTGCAAGCAGCCTGTTAAGCCATTTATGTGAAACCGTAAATACATCATCTACGAACCAGAGCATATCAGGGTCGTAATTTTTGATGATATATTCTATTTCATCAGCAGTTTTTTCCGGTGAACGCCTCCGGTAGCTTACACCGTAAACCGTGTGTGAGCACCATTTGCATGTGTAGGGACAGCCGCGCATTGTGTTTATGGAAACAGAGCTGTAACCGTGAGCTTTTTTCCATGCATCAAGATATAAAGTAAGATCTGCTGCTTTTCGGTCAGGAAAGGGAAGTATATCGATATCTTTGATTTTTTCCCGTGGTGGATTTTTAAATACTGAACCTGTTTGCTTATAGATTATTCCGTTTACCTTACCCAGGTCATGTGAGCTAAAGGATAGCTCCCTGCAAAGCTGCAGCATGGTTTCTTCACCTTCGCCTTCGACGATTATATCAGCGCCGTAATTCAGGAATTCTGCTGCATGAAATGGAGGCTCGGGTCCGCCCAAAATTATTTTTGAATATTTTAATTCTTCACTTGAACGTATGAAGCTGATAAGAGGCAGAACATTAAGCTTCGTCATTAAATTACAATATATTGCAATTATTTCGGGCTTGGTTTGCAGCAATGTTTTTTTCTGGTCTTCAAAGCTTTTAAATGTTGAATCATAGACGGTTACATCAAACCCGTTCTGCTTTAGGTAAGCTGATATATATAGTATTCCCAAAGGGATATAGGGTTTCATGATCCTGAGTTCATTGGGATCAGAGTTTAGATAATAGCCGTGAGTGAGTAATATTTTCAAAAATATTTTATTTAAGGTATAATATACCAAACAGATTTAGTATCATAAAATGCAATTAGATTATTACAATAAATGACCGTTTAAGTGAGTGATTATATGAAAAAGACAGGTTAAATTTGTAAGGAAGTTAATCTTATAAAACCACATTTATGAAATATATACTATTATTATTATTGGTTTCAATCATATCAATTATCAGCTCTTGCAGTGATGATACTACCACAAGCACCACGGTAACGCCTCCGGGTACAGTATTGTTTTCCAGGGATTCGATCAGTGTATGGCTAAACGGAGTTGGTTACAGCAGGGATTCAAATTATTACTCAACAACAGAAACCGGCAGCGTGAAAGTTGAATTCACATTGCAATCCAATGTTGATACACCAAGCGCGTATGGTAAATTCGGTTTTTATACGAACGCAACTCCTGTTGTCCCGTATATTGCTGATATATATGCACCCCGGGATGAGCTGATCTCTTCAAACCTGAGTTTTGCATCAGCAAGCACATACTTTGCTTTTTCGGTGCAGCTGAATAACTATATACCAACCTTCCCCAGATATGTAAGACTGAAGAATGTAAAAGTTACCAAGCAGTAATAATTGATATTATTGTGTTCCCAAAAGTGAATTTGGGAAAGTGAGCAGTTAAAGTGAATTAAAAAACCCGGTTAAATCCGGGTTTTTAGTTAAATGTTCAATTCATATTGTAACACAGATCTATTTTCCTCTTTCAGGATTCTGGTGATAAAGCAGGAGCGCAAAATGTCCTGTTGTATTTCCGGTTTTGAATTTATCTACTGAAACGGTGAATTCATACTGTTCAAAATCCTGGGGATCTATCCTTATGACAGGTTTATCATCTGTATATTCATCAACAAACTCCCATGCATCCGTCTTAGCATTCTTTTTATAAACAGTTATCTTCAGCTTTTCTACCCGTCTATCGCCGATTACCATAACATCGTAATCGAATGCAGGGTCCAGGTATCGCCACATGGTTTTTTTGCCTGTGTTAACTATGAGGTCAAATGTCATATTAACCACTTCCTGGTTGCGTTGATCTTCAAGCTCAACAACTTTTGTTGAAACCGTTTCCAGGATATCCTGCATTGTAGTGGCAGACTGGCTGTATGAACGGCCTGAGAAGAGAAAAAATGAACTTAATATTATTGCTGTGGTTATTAAGTATTTCATGGTAAAATCCTTTTTATTTTTGATAAATTAGCTGTTTTATATTATATGTTCAATGGGGTGAAAATGTTTCAGAAAAGTATTAAATGCTCTTTCGGATAATGAAAAAGTGTTTTTAATTATAAAAAGTCATTAAACCTATGTTTATGTACTTTTTGTCTTGATACAAAAAGTACTAAAAAAATCAAGGCTGTTGAAAATTTCCTAAAATTATCTTCGCTTTACAGGAAAATAACTCGTCCGGCTGTTGCCGGACTCAAACAAATTTTCCTGTGTTTATTCTGCGAAGATAATTTTTAAACGCCTGCCTGCTGCAGTCAGGGTATTTTCAAAGGCCATTTTATTACATATACTTTTGGTCGTTACTCTGTATCCTCCGTGGTAAAAAAACTTATTTCACCAGCTTTTTTTCATAATCTTTAACGAAGAACCGTTTGCCTTTTTTTATTATAGTATGACCTTCTGATTCAAGGGCTTTCTGCTGTTCTTTGATTCCGCCCGGGTACTTTGGGTTTAGTTCACCTCCGTTCTTTAATGTGCGCCAGTAGGGGGCTATCCGTTTCTTTCCCATATCCCTGGATTCTTCTGCAGCGTATGATGATATCCATGCAAAAATTCCGGTAGTAATTGGACAGCCTGAATCAGCCTTATGTCTGAGGGCAATTTTTTCTCTCATGGCATTTATTGTATTCAGCTTACCTTTGGGAATTTTCTGCATTAGCTCATTTACTTCCATAGGGGATGGTATTGCAAGTGTACTTGCTTTGAATTTTGCAGCCTGCTTCGGGTTAAGCTTTACAACTTTGGGAAGATCGCCCGCTGTGTTTAGCTTTTCATTCCACGTTTTGGTTTTATGTGCCATATATTTATTTAAGAACTATAATTGAATTTTATTAGTTAGCTGAAAATATTATTTTAATTGAATATATTTCCTGCAATTTAATTAATAAATAAAGTTTTAAATGTATAAAACAACATTCCTTTTATTTTTTGCTGTACTACCGCTCATAAGCCAAAGCAAACTAGAAATTTCACATTTAACAGGTGATTTCTATATTTATACCACATACCAGGATTATAACGGAACGCCGTATCCCGCCAATGGTATGTATTTTCTGACAGATAGCGGTGCTGTTATTATAGACGCACCCTGGGATGTTACACAAACCAAGCCGCTAATGGATTCCATAATGGCGAGGCATAATAAAAAAGTTATAATATGTATAGCTACACACTTTCATGATGACAGGACGGGTGGATTTGATGTTTTAAAGAGCTACGGGATTAGAACATACTCTACACAGCAAACCCTTGAGCTTTGCCGGTCAATTAACAATGCTGAAGCAGAATATACATTTATAAATGATACAACATTTAATGTAGGTAATGTATCTTTTGAAACATACTACCCCGGATGGGGACATACAGCGGATAATATTGTTATATGGATCCCGAATGCAAAGATACTTTACGGCGGATGTTTTATAAAAAGTACTGAAGCACAGGGGCTCGGTAACCTTGCTGATGCTGATACAAAAAGCTGGGAGGAGGCAGTCCAAAAAGTTATGGAGAAATATCCGTATGCAGAGTACATAATCCCCGGGCATGAAGGCTGGTTAGACAGGGGCAGCCTTAAATATACTTATGAGCTTCTGAAAATGAAAAACGGCCAGGTACAGGAAAAAAATTATAAAGAAAACCAGTTTAAAGATAAGTAGCAGCAATGTTCTTATGGCACAGTTAATACCAACAAATATAAAATTCTTTAAAACGCAGGACGCTTTCAGGAAGTGGCTTGAGAAGAATCATAATAAAAAAGATGAGCTTTGGCTGGGCTATTATAAAAAATCAAGCGGGAAAGAAAGCATAACATATAAGCAGGCAGTGGATGAGGCGCTTTGTTTTGGCTGGATAGACGGAATTGTAAAAGGAATTGATGAAGAAAAATACTGCCAAAGATATACTCCACGCAGACTTAAAAGTATATGGAGCGCGGTTAATATAAAAAAGATTGCAGAATTGACCAAAGCCGGCAGAATGCATGAGGCAGGTCTAAAGGCCTTTAATAACCGTGACCTAAAGCAGGCCGGGCTTTACTCATTTGAACAGAAAGAAATAATCATGCCCGCCGCATTCTTAAAGAAGCTTAAATCAAATAAAAGTGCGTGGAGGTATTTCAGTAATATGCCAACAGGCTATCAAAAAACCGCAACATGGTGGGTAATATCTGCAAAGCAGGAAGAAACAAAGTTGAGAAGGCTGGAAACATTAATTAAGGATTCAGATGCCGGCAGGAAGATAGCTCCGCTTACTCTGACGAAAGAGAAAACAAAAAAATGACACCGGAAGCATATTACAGGCAATATTTAAAATCACTTGGAAGAGAAAACGAATTCAATTCCATTGATTTTATGGTTGATTCATTTGGTGATTCACCTGAGCTTGCTGATAAACTGCTGGTACCGGTGCTCAGCGGACTTAAGACTGCGACATGCTCTGCATTGTGGGAATGGGAAGCCGAAGGGAATAAAATACCGCATGTTGGTTTACTTACAGTAGTATTAAACGGCAAAAAGGAACCTAGCTGTATAATTGAAACTACAGAAGTTACTTTACGAAAATATAATGAAGTTGATGAAGTATTCGCAAAGGAGGAAGGTGAAGGAGACCTTTCTCTTGAATACTGGCGAGATGCACATAAAAGATATTTTAAAAGAACACTGCCTTTAATTGGAAAAGAATTCAGTGAAGATATAATGCTTGTATGTGAAAGATTTAAAATTGTATGGAAGTAAAGAAGACTTTTTTGCCACCAAGGCACTAAGCTGCAATTCAGTATCAGTACAGACGTCCCCCGGGACGTCTCACCCCAAAAAAAATATTTCAATGGAAGAGATCAAAATTGTAAATAAAACCATGGAGCATGCTGATTCATTCCGTGATGCACTGGATTCAGTTGCGCGTGAAAGAACATGGCTTGCATTCACAGAAGCTCCCTCTTATGAACATATGAGGAGTTTTGTTTCCGGCCTGATAAAAGATAACGATATTCAGGTCTATGCGATGTTAGAGGATAAAGTAGTAGGCTGGTGTGATATTGTCCGCAGAAAGCGCGAAGCGTTTTCTCATACAGGCGGACTGGGAATGGGTATCATTAAACAATACCGCGGCAAAGGTTTAGGCAGCCGGATGATGGATGAGTGTATTAAGCAGGCAAAAGCTAATGGTCTGGAGAAAATATGCCTCGAGGTATACAGCCATAATGATGCAGGAATTGCATTATACAAAAAATTCAGATTTATACATGAAGGTGTGAAGCTGAAGGAAGTTAAAATGGACGGGAAGTATTTTGATAATGTTGTGATGGGATTGATGCTTTGAATAATTTCATTGAAAATCAGGAGTTTATGAGGTAATTTTGTAATATTGTAAATGTATATTTTATATTATCATGAAAATAAAAATCATAATACTGTTACTTTTGTGTTTCGTTATTACAAATCCGTCTTACTCACAAATTGATGATATTTTTGGCAAGGTAAAAAAAGAAATTGAAAAATATATTGATACAACATCAACACCCAAAAAAGAAAAGAAGACAAAACAAAAAACCGATACAGCTTCTGTAAGCGTAAAGAAGAATTTTTCAACGGTAACGATGAAATTCTCACGCGAAAAGGAACCTAACCTTACAAAATACGAACCTTCATATAAAGAAAGTTTTAATTTTAAGGAACTGATAACTGCCTGTATAAAACTTAATGCACCTTTTGGCGAGTATCCGGTCTATGATTCGCCCTCACAAACAGAACCCGTAAAGCAGGACTATCCGACAGGTGATTATTACCTGAAATTCTATATTGATTTCAATGAAGCACCCTATATGCCAACGGGTTATTTGATGGGTGATGAAATTTCAGGTACAACATCAGCACTAACGCTTTATTGCGGTGAGTGTACAGGAGATGCGGCAGAGTTTGAAAAAAACATTAACGATCTGGCTGGCGGAAAACATATTGTAAAAGTAGAAATGTGGAAAGGCAAACCGGGCGGTCAGAGCAGTAAAGAGCCTGTTGCATCTGGAGAGTTTACCCTATATAAACCGGTATTGAAAAATTTCAGGGATATACCTGCAGGTATGAAAAACAGCAGCCTTGAGCAGGAAGCAGTTGACTGTATCAACCGTTATGCATCGCAGGAAGGCTGGAAGGAAAGATACAGCAAGGCTATAATCAACAGTTATGACTGGTATATAACGCGCAATGAATGGACGAGTATCATTACGGGCAGGTCACTTGAGGTAACATTACTTGGCTCGTGGCCAGATGGCTCATGCAGGTATGCTGAGTTCAGCGTATGGCAAAGCTATGACGGCTCGAGGTATTCCAGTGTAATGCAGTATAACGGAATTGGCAGTATGTATGACTGTGTGTGCGAATAAATATCTGAATGGATAATATAAAACGGATAAAAAAACTACTGAGTGATCACTATGATGGTGTTCCATGGATTGATATCACAATTATGGGTACACTAAAATCAATATCGGCAAAACAGGCAGCGGCACAAATTGGGGAGCTTAATTCAATATGGCAAATAGTAAACCATATGATAGAATGGCGGAAAGCTCTTATAGGAAGGGTTATGGATAAGCCTGTAAAAAATCCGCGAAACAATTATATCTCCCAAATAAAAGACACTTCAGCAAAAGCCTGGAAGGACACTCTTAAGAAATTTGAGCGTTCACAGAAGGATACCATAACCTTTTTAAATAAATCCGGTGACCCCCTGCTTGAGAAAATTTCACCAACGAGCGGTTATTCCTATTACGAGCTTGTGCTGGCAATATTACAGCATGATACTTACCATATTGGACAAATAGTGCTGATCAAGAAGCTGCTTGATGGGGGATCTTGAAGTTTACGTTAGTGACTTCAGCTTTCTTGCACTGTTTAGCCACCCCGCAGCATACACAGGAAGTTTCCAGAGAGAAGTGAATCGCTTTAGAGGTTCATGCAGTAATTGACGTGTTCGGTATTCCTTATGAACCCGTTTGTGAAGAACGCGGTAAAATTCTGTAGAATAAGTGCCATCAAACATCATTTCAAAATCGTCGGAGAGCTCCCAGTTATGCTTTTTCTTCATTTGCGAAGATACGCGCTCATAAAATTTTGTTCCCGGTAACGGATATGATACTGATATTCCGATATCATCCGGCATAAGGTCGTTCACCATTTTTACAGTCAGGTCTATCTCTTTCATAGTTTCTCCTGTATAGCCAAACTGCAGGAAAAAGCATGTTTTGATGCCGTGTTTTTTTAATAGACGTGTTGCTTCATAAATTTCTTCAATTGTTGTGCCCTTATCCATAGCGTCCAGAATTTTCTGCGAGCCTGATTCTGCGCCTATCCAAATCGATTCACACCCAGCGCCCGCTAAATGTGAAATATTATCTTCCTTTAATAATAAATCGGCGCGCGAGAGGCATTTAAAGGGGGTCTTAACTTTTTCTTTGTTCACAGTAGCATCAAATTTTGTAACCCATCCTGGTTTTAAGCCGAAGATATCATCACAGAACCAGATATGATCTGCAGAATATTTTTCACGGAGTAATTTTATCTGCCCGGCAATATATTCAGGTGAGTGTGTGTTGTACACCTGTCCGTAAATTGGCTTTGCGCACCAGTTACAGTGGAACGGGCAGCCACGCGTAGTTACAAGATTTACTGAAAAATATCCGTGATGTTTAAGCCATAGCTCACGGTATTTTGCAAGATCTACAAGCTCCCATGCAGGGTATGGCAGCGTGTCAAGTTCTTTCAGAACCTTACGCGGAGCTGTGCGAGTAATTTTTCCGTTTTCTATGTAAGCCAATCCGTTTATATTTTGGAGCAGGCTTTGTTTATGTGATGACCCAGAGGGTACCCGCTTCGTCGCTTCGTTCATTGCAAAGGGTGTATCTTCATGAGATTGCTTCGTCACTTCGTTCCTCGTAAAAAGAAAATCCAGCAGTTCTCCCAGAGTTTGCTCACCTTCGCCGCAAATGGCGTAGTCAACTTTATGCTGAAAATATTTTTCAAGATGGTCAACACTATCTGAGCCTGAAACAATCACAGTGCAGCCGAATTCCTTTGCAATTTCACTCATCCTGAAAGCAGCTTCACGCATTCTTGTTAAACACATTTTGGTGAGATAGTTAAATGTATCATCATATATCACCATGTATCCGGGTTTGTGCTTTTGCAGTTCAGCTGATAGATCTTCTTCAGAATCAGCCAGCATTGTATCAAATAATGCGGCGGAATAACCTTTTTGCATTACATATGCTGCTGCATACAATGTGCCCAAAGGTGCATAAAGGTTCATGTTACGGTATTCTTTAATATCGTGTTTTAAAAAATATGTATTTGCAAAAAGAATATCGGTCAATTTATATCAAGTTAAATGTTATCAAGTTATAAGGTTATCAGGTTATAAGATGAAATAATGGAAACAGCAAAATTGTCACAAATTATATTCCTGCAATTTTTGTTTGTACATATTAAGGATCTTTTTCTGCATGTTGCCGGGATGTGTTTTGGAAACAGTTTCTGTTGATTTGAACATGTGATTGCGCTCTTCAGCCTGAAGATGAGGATATCTCTTTTTCCAGTGTTCACGGGTAATATGCATAAGTTTTTTATCAAGCCAAGAAGCAAGTTTAGCGGGTATAATAAATTCAAATACTCTCTGTACCTTGCTTTTACGGTTATTAACCCTGCAGCCGCTTGTATGAAGCATTGGATCACATAAATTGTAGTTTGGGAAAAAATCGCGGACCCAGTTATTTGCTTTAATGAATTTCTCCATTAAGTCACTGTTATACGTGGCCTTAATGGTTGCAATTTCTGTAGCTGTAAAAATATTCTTTTCGGTTATTTCCAGGTTATTTTCTGTTACGTAATAATTAATACAAAAGAACTTATAGCTGTTCAAAAAGAAGATCTTCTTGAAGAGCATTAACATTGATCTCGAGATCCACAGCCTGTTGATGGCTGTAATGAGCATGAAATCAAGATCGCTTGTTTTATCACTGGAATTCTTAGAAAGGCTTCCTGTTACCAAAACTGCCCTCACAAACGGGAAGCGTTTTATGATATGAGTAACCAGTGCAGCCCGTTTCCACATCTTAGTTGAATATTCTTCTTTTTCTATGCGTTTGTTAACGTTATCAACTGAAGGTTTAATGTAGTAGTAACCGTCCTTTTCACCATAAGGCACAGTATCTGTACCGGCTGAGGAGTGTAAAAAACTTGCGACATCTTTTTTTGCAATAGAATTGCGCGGAAGAAATGAGTATATCTCATCCGTTTTAAGCGGATGAGAGAATATATCATAATAAAGCAGAGTCTTTAAAATATTTTTCTTTAATTCTTCCATTTAATAACTGAAATTTCTACATAATTTATCAATTAATCAACATTTTTCTAAATCCTTACATTAGCTGTAATGAACTACCAAATATAGCTATATTTTTTTAAAAAGTTAAATTTATGTAACTTTGTAGTATGATAATTGATAACTTAAAGAAAGTATATATTTTTTCAGGTCTTAATGAGGATGAGCTGGAAAGACTTTCAAAGATAGTACGGCAAAAAACGTTTAATAAGGGTGATATAATTTTTTTTGATACAGAGCCTTACCTGGGATTCTATATTACTGTAACCGGACTTGTGAAAATTTATAAAATATCAAAAGACGGCAGGGAGCATATTCTTCACCTGATATCATCGTATAATACATTTGCCGAAGTACCGCTGTTTGAAAATTTCGGGGAGGAGTTTGAAAGAAGTTATGTTTACCCCGCTAATGCTATGGCTATAGAAGATGATACCAGAGTAATACTGATACCGGCAAGGCAGTTCAGGGAACTGCTTGAAAGTGATTCAAAAATCTGTATCAAGATGGTATCAGGGTTTGCAAAGCGGTTACGGCATCTGAATCACCATATTGAAGAGCTCACACTTAAGGATGTTACCAAACGTGTTGCAGGTTTTATACTTGCAGAACAGAAGAAATCAGAGACAGCAGATACTGTATCACTTAATATAAGTAAAAACGATCTTGCTGCATACCTTGGAACAATTCCTGAAACACTATCCAGAACACTAAAGAAACTGCAGGATGACGATATGATAAATGTTGAGGGGAAAAATATTGAAATAACCGATATAAAGAGATTAAAAGAAGCAGCACAATGATAAGACTTTAAAAATCTGTAAATACTTTCCCCTGTTATTTTAATTTCCGTTTTATAAATTACAATAATAAGACTTTTGAAATCTTATTATAAACAAGTCCCTTATTAACATTATCAATATCAATAGTTTAATAAAAGTACGGCATTTTGACTTAAGTCAAAGGTAAACTCATTTCCGTTAGGTAAATTTGTTACAGAAAGAAAAAATAACCTAAACGAAATAAGGAGTTTTAAAATGTTGATACAAAAAGAAAGTAAGATCGGGGAAGTGGTAGCCGGTAATTTTCATGCAGCTAAGATATTTGAGGACCACGGACTTGATTTCTGCTGCGGCGGAAAGAAAACCATTGAAGCTGCCTGTGGCGAAAAGGGTGTAAATACAGATCAGTTACTTGCCGAGCTGGAGAGCATTAATGCCGTTAATCCATCATCCGCACATTTTGATAAATGGGAAGCAGATTTCCTTGCAGAGTATATAATCAATAATCATCACGCGTATGTTGTTAATGCTGTTTCTACGATAGAACATCACCTGCAGAAAGTAGTTTCAGCGCACGGTGAAAAGCACACTGAAGTTGTAAAAATTGAATCAGTTTTTACCGAGCTTAAGAATGAACTGCTTGATCATATGGCAAAAGAGGAAAAAATGTTATTCCCTTACATTAAAAAAATGAACATAGCATTAAAAAACACGCTTGAAATGCCGGTACCTCCTTTCGGAACAGTAGAAAACCCGATAAAAGTTATGGAATCAGAACACGATAATGCTGGATTGCTTACCAAAGAAATAAATAAGCTTTCAAACGGTTACCAGCCTCCAAAGGATGCATGTACAACCTTCAGGGTATTATACAACGAGCTAAAGGAATTTGAAGATGACCTGCATGTACATATACATCTTGAAAACAATATACTTTTCCCTAAAGCAAAATTACTTGAAGAAAAATTAAATAAAACATACTCAGTATTATAAAATATTTAAAATAAAGAAAGGTTTAACATACAAATGAAAAGTTCAAATATAAAAATAAAATATTTATCAGCGGTTGTTTTAACCCTTATGATGGCAGTATTCACTTTGAACGGATGCAAGAACGAAGAGTTTGGCATTGGTCCGGTTAAGGAAGAAATGAAGCTGGCACCGGTAGATGCGAACCTGTACTCAAAAGGTGAGCAGATATTTTCAGTAAAATGTATAGCATGCCACAAGTTCAACTCAAAGCTTGTTGGTCCGCCGCTAAAAGATGTTACAAAGAGAAGAAGACCTGAATGGATAATGAACCAGATCTTAAACCCTCTTGAAATGACACAACAGGATAAAGTATCAAAGGAACTGTTTGCGCAATACCTGATACAAATGACGTTCCAGGATGTTACAAGTGATGATGCAAGAGCAATACTTGAGTATTTCCGCGCAGTAGATGAAGGAAAAGTAACACCAAAGGAATAATTAAAAAACAGAAAATGCTACTTATCAATAAATACGATACACTCATTAAGGAGAAAACCACAATGAAATTCAAAACAGGGAATTTCTTAAAAACAGTAATGTCTAAAATAATATCTTCATCCATATTACCGCCAATAACGGCAGCATTAATTTTAGCTATATCAGTATCACTAATTCTTATGGCCGGCTGCGGCAAAAAAGACGGCTCTACAAAAATGAACCTGA
The DNA here is from genome assembly GCA_964577645.1 of uncultured Ignavibacteriales bacterium. Classification (GTDB taxonomy): domain Bacteria; phylum Bacteroidota; class Ignavibacteria; order Tepidaquicellales; family OLB5; genus OLB5. The sequence continues at coordinate 8,310 of CAZOAP010000023.1, read as the reverse complement.
GTGAAGATGCCGCAAATAAAGTATACGTTCCGCCGGGGCAGTATGACGAGTTTTATTCATTTGTTTCAGGCGGTTTCAGCGGACAGCTTTCAGTATACGGTCTGCCCTCAGGCAGGTTATTCAGGGTAATCCCCGTATTTTCAGTTGACCCCGAAAAAGGCTGGGGCTACACGGAAGAAACCAAACCAATGCTTATGACATCTCACGGCTTTATTCCCTGGGATGATGCCCACCATCCGGAGCTTTCAATGACAAATGGTGTTCCGGACGGTAAATGGGTCTTTATTAACGGCAACAATACACCCAGGATCGCCAGGATTGATCTTAAAACTTTCCGCACTGCTGAAATACTTGAAATACCGAACAGCGCAGGAAACCATTCATCACCTTTTACCACGGAAAACTCTGAATATGTTGTCTGCGGAACGAGGTTCAGCATTCCTTTAAATGAACCGGATGTATCTATTGATTCATACAGTGAAAAATTCAGTGGTACAGTAAGTTTTATTAAGGTCGATCAAAACAGCGGTAATATGAATATTGCTTTCCAGATCATGTCACCTCCGTTTGATTACGACTTAAGCCATGCAGGAAAAGGTCCTTCACATGACTGGTTCTTCTTTTCATGCTATAACACAGAGCAAGCGCATACTCTGCTTGAAGTTAATGCAAGCCAGAAGGATAAAGACTTTATCATGGCGGTTAACTGGAAAAAAGCAGAAGAGTTCTTAGCACAGGGCAAAGGCAAAGATAAAGAGGCTGAATATTACCATAATACATATAGTGATGTTACACATACCGGGAAGAGCGAGGTTCTTAAAATGGTAAAAATGCTTGATCCCAAAGACTGCCCGGGTATGATATATTATATCCCCTGTCCTAAATCACCACATGGAATAGATGTTGATCCGAGCGGAGAATATATGGTAGGCGGCGGAAAACTTTCAACTGTAATACCTGTTTTCTCGTTCACTAAAATGATAAAAGCAATTGAAAACAAGGAGTTTGACGGGGATGTAGGCGGAATTCCTGTAATAAAATACGAATCTGCTTTATACGGAGAAGTTCAGAAACCGGGTCTTGGTCCGTTACATACAGAGTTTGATGATAAAGGTTTTGCTTACACATCAATGTTTGTAAGCAGTGAAGTTGTTAAATGGGATATAAAGAAACTTGAAGTTGTTGACAGGGCTGCATCATTCTATTCAGTAGGTCATATTATGATCCCTGGCGGAGACAGTAAAAAACCATGGGGCAAGTATCTTATGGTGCTGAACAAGATCACGAAAGATCGTTTTTTACCCACCGGACCCGAGCTGACCCAGTCATGCCAGCTTTATGATATAACAGGCGAGAAAATGAAACTCCTTCTTGATTTTCCTACAATAGGCGAACCTCATTATGCACAGGGTATTCCGGCAGATATGATAACAAAAAATTCTGTAAAGATATTTAAGCTTGAAGACAATAAAAATCCAAATACTATAAAATCAGTTAATGATGCAAGAGTTGAGCGTGTTGGCAACGAAGTGCATGTTTATATAGGTATGATGAGATCACATTTTACACCTGATAATATTGAAGGCGTTAAAGTAGGAGATAAAGTCTTCTTCCATGTTACAAATATGGAGCAGGACTGGGATATACCTCACGGTTTTGCAGTAAAAGGGAACAATACCTCAGAGATGTTAATTATGCCGGGTGAAACACAGACAATTACATGGGAACCGAAGGTTGCAACGGTATATCCGTTCTACTGCACTGATTTCTGCAGCGCGCTTCACCAGGAAATGCAGGGATATATAAGGGTTCAGCCCAAAGATGCAAATACTCAGATCAAATTTTCTACAGGAACAAAGTAAATTATAAAATTCTGGATCCCCGCAAATGCGGGGATTTCAGATAAAAAAAAATGAAAAAGATAACCAGAATAATAATTATAGCAGCTTCACTTGCGATGATAACAGCCTATTTAACTCCAATGTGGATGATAGACCTTGAAGCACCCCAATACCCGGAAGGCCTGGGGATGCAGATATGGATAAATAAAATTACAGGTGATCTTAACACAGTAAACGGTCTGAATCATTACATCGGCATGAAAAAAATAGAGCCTGATTCAATCAAAGAATTATCCATCATGCCTTATGTTTTAGCTTTCCTGATTGCAGCCGGTGTTGTAACCGGAATTGCAGGAAAAAAGAAATTACTTGCAGTATGGGTTGTAATATTTTTAATTGCCGGGGCAGCAGGCGGGGTTGATTTCTATATGTGGGAGTATGACTACGGCCATAACCTGGACCCAACTGCAGCAATAATTGTACCCGGTATGAGCTACCAGCCTCCGCTTATTGGGAGCAAACAGCTGCTCAATTTTGTTGCGACATCTTACCCTGATATTGGGGGAATAATTATAATGGCTGCGGGTTTAATTGGAGTAATGGTTTTATTATATGAAACAGGTTTTAACAGGAGGAAAAAAGTAAATACAAAAAGTGAAATAACCTCTAATGAAAAAGAAGATGTAAAGGAGAGCACAAATGAATACGAAATGGCTTAATATTTTACTGATAATGTTCCTGACTGCTGCAGTTTCATGCAGTACTGACCCTGAACAGATAAATTTTGGAACTGACCAGTGCGCATTATGCAGAATGAATATTTCTGAACAGAGATTTGGCGCGGAAATAGTAACCAAAAAAGGAAAGATCTTTAAATATGACGGTGCAGAATGCATGCTTAATGCTCTCAGCCTTGGAAATGTAAACTATGATGATGCTGCAGGCTTTTATGTTATTGACGCGGCAAACCCAAAACAATTGACTGATGCAGTTAATGCGTCATACCTGATAAGCGAAAAATTGCCAAGCCCTATGGGGGCAAACCTTTCAGCATACAGCAAGAGATCCGACGCAGATGCAAACCAAAAGCAGTATGGCGGTGAAACCAAAACATGGAATGATCTTCTTTCCAGGTTTAAAGTGAAATAAGCAGTTATTAAAATTGAAAAACATAAATTACATATTGATAATCCTTGCAATAATTAACATAAGTGTAACAGGAAGAGATATTATTGTTAATCCCGGTGAAAGCATTAAACTTGCAGTGGAAAGATCAGTTAATGGTGACAGAATTATTGTTAAAGAAGGCTCTTATAAGGAATCTGAAATACTGATAGATAAGAAGATACAGCTCATTGGTGAAGGTTATCCAACTATAGACGGATTTTCAAAAGGTGAGATACTTATTGTTAAGTCTGATTCTGTTACAGTAAAAGGATTTTATGTAAATAATTCAGGCTACAGCGGAATGCATGACTATGCAGCCATACGCGTCGAAAATTCATCTTACTGTACAATACAATCAAACAGGCTTATAAATAATTACTTTGGAATATACCTTGCGAACTCAAATTACTGCAGTGTGTTATATAACGAAGCAACAAGTAATGCAGTAACAGAGAGCTCCTCAGGCAATGGCATACATTTATGGAAATGCAGTAATATCAAAGTACTTAATAACACAATAACAGGTCACCGTGACGGAATTTATTTTGAATTTGTTACTTTCAGCAGTGTAAAAAATAACTCCAGCTTCAAAAATGTAAGATACGGCCTTCATTTTATGTTCAGCAACAATGATGATTACGAGAACAATGTATTTTCTGATAACGGCGCAGGTGTTGCTGTAATGTATACAAAAAATGTCATCATGATAAATAACCGTTTTGAGTTCAATAAAGGCTCAAATGCCTACGGCCTGCTTTTAAAGGAAATATCAGACAGCAAAATTTCAGGCAATACTTTTACAGCCAACACGGTTGGTATCTATTCTGAAGGAGGAACAAGGATATCAATTGATCACAATGGTTTTATTGCAAACGGTTACGCCTGCAGGATACTTGGTAACTGTGCAGATGATACCTTAACTGCGAATAATTTCATCGCTAATACTTTTGATGTAACAACTAACAGCTCACGCAACAGCAACCTGTTCAAAGGTAATTACTGGGATAAATACAAAGGCTATGACCTTGATAAAGACGGCACAGGCGATGTTCCTTTCAGGCCGGTAAGCTTATTCAGCAAGATAGTTGAAGAAACTCCGGAGGCTGTATTTCTGCTAAGGAGCTTTGTCGCTGATCTTCTTGATATGGCGGAGCGCGTTGTGCCTGTATTTACGCCGGAATCTTTGATAGATGAGACGCCGAGGATGGAGAGGATAAATGAAATTGATAAGTAATATATTTAAGCAATACGTAACATTAACTAATTTTAGTTTTTTAAAAAATATATTATGTACTTTTTGTCTTGATACAAAAAGTACCAAAAAAATCAAGGCTGATGAAAAACAGCTAAAACTTTTCGAACGCATTAGCCGCAAAAAAAACTCGGCTTCGCCTCAAACAGTTTTTTGCTTTTTTACAGGCGTTCTCAAGTTTTTTAACGCAGTTTTTCATAGGCCGTCTGAAAAATATTATTTTGCAGTCCAATTTGTTAATTAAAATGATAAAGATAAAGGATTTAAAGAAGAAGTTCGAAAAGAATGAAGCATTGAAGGGTGTATCGCTGCAGCTTGGTGAAGGCAGCGTAGTTGCGGTGATGGGTCCGAACGGGAGCGGAAAGACCACCCTGTTAAAATGCATTTTGGGACTTGTAAAAGCTGATTCAGGTGAAATTTATGTTAATGACTGCCATGTTAACGGTGAATGTGAATACAGAAAAGATATCGGTTATATGCCGCAATATTCATGCTTTCCTGAAAACCTTAAAGTGAAAGAAGTATTCAGTATGATAAAGGATATCAGGGGAAACAACTGCAGTTATGATGAAGAGCTTTTAAAAGCTTTAAGGGTTGAAGAAATGAATGATAAAGCTGTCGGATCGCTTTCAGGGGGAATGAAACAAAGAGTCAGCAGCGCTGCAGCATTTTTATTCGGCGGCAAGATAATTATACTTGATGAACCAACTGCGGGCCTGGACCCGGTATCAAGCGAAATAGTAAAAAATAAAATACTTGAAGAAAAAGCAAAGGGAAAGCTTATAATCATTACTTCACATATTGTAAGTGAGGTAGAATCACTTGCCGACAGAATTATTTATATGCTCGAAGGCAGGATATATTACGATAACACAAAAGAAGAGCTGTACAAACAATCAGGCCAGGGTAACCTGAACAGGGCAATAGCCGGGCTGATACAGGAAAGCGAAGGTGAATTGGTAAAATGACAACACTTAAGATATTTAAATATGTTTTGTATGATGTGCTGAGAAGCAAAATGATAATCATATATACTCTTCTGCTCTTTATGATATCCTTTGGTATCATATATACAGGCAAAGATGTATCCAAAGCAGTAATAAGCCTTTTAAATATTGTATTACTGGTAGTACCGCTTGTGAGTATTATATTCGGGACGATACACTTTTATAACTCCAAAGAGTTTATGGAAATGCTGCTTGCTATGCCTGTTAAAAGGAAAAATATTTTCTGGGCTGAATACGCAGGTCTATCTATCGCACTTTCCGCCGGATTTGCTTTAGGTGCCGGGCTGCCGTTGCTTATCTATGGAGGAGCATCAGAGGCGGTTTACCTTTTAATCAGCGGTATTATGCTTACATTTATTTTTTCTTCACTGGCTTTTATGGCATCAGTATTAAATAAAGATAAATCCAAAGGTATCGGGCTTGCACTGGTTATATGGTTTTACATGTCAGTGATATTTGATGCGATTGTCCTTGTGCTCTATTATATATTCAGCTCATACCCGCTTGAAAAAGCAACAATAATAGTATCAGCATTAAACCCTGTTGATCTTGCCCGTATTTTAATACTGTTAAAGCTTGATGTAAGCGCATTAATGGGCTATACCGGAGCTACTCTCCAGCATTTCTTCGGTTCAGTATTTGGTATGCTGTTTTCCCTGGGGTTTTTACTCTTATGGGCAGTGATGCCAACCCTCCTTGCATTAAGAGTGTTTAAAAGAAAGAATTTTTAAAGCCTGTAAACCTTGATCGTATTTTTATTTAAATAGCAGGGGATTAAATTGTTTCGTATTTTTGTATAACATATCTATACAACAATATGAAAATCCTGAAAAGTTTTTCCGCAATAGCATTCATTTTACTTTCAGCCTTTACTTACTCTCAATCAGAAATTGATACTTCATGGAACGGTGCCATTGATATAATGGGCACAAAGATAGGTATCGGTGTAAAGTTCACAACCTCTGGAAAAGATGTAAAGGCAGTTATGGATATCCCCGAGCAAAACGCATTGGGTCTTGAGCTAAACAAGGTGTCGTTCAGGAACCCCAAAATACATTTTGAGCTTCCGGTATCTAACGGTACTGCGATATTTGATGGTTTATACTACCTTGATTCCATGGGCGGAACATTTTTGCAATCAGGCATAACCGGCAGGTTTAACCTGGTACGCGGTGAACTTAAGTTTGAAAAACAGGTTATAGATCCATCCACACTGCCTTATAATTCAGAAGAAGTTACTTTTTTTAATGACGGTAACACTTTAGCGGGTACTATCACATATCCAATAAGTGACGGTAAAAAATTCCCGGCGGTGGTAATGATAACAGGCAGCGGCGCACAGAACAGGGATGAGGAGATATTCGGTTTTAAGATATTCGGAATAATAGCTGATCACTTAACAAAGAACGGTATAGCAGTATTAAGATATGATGACCGGGGAGTTGGAGGCTCAAAAGGTAAAACTGTAAGCGAATCAACCACCGATGATTTTGCAAAAGATGTTGTTGCTGCTGTGAATTTACTTAAGACGAAAGATTATATACAGCCTATGTCAATTGGGTTGTTTGGACACAGTGAAGGCGGTATTGTTGCACCTTTGGTTTTCACTAAAACCAATGATATTGCCTTTATGATATTAATGGCAGGTACCGGGGTTAAAGGTATTGATATTATTAAAGAACAATCAAAGCTTATTATGAAAGCCGATAATGCAACCGAAGATGATATAAGCGGCTATATTGTTATGCTGAATTTAATATATGAAACCCTTGTTAAGGATGGAAATATTAAAGAGCTTGAGGAGCAGCTTGAAAAGAATGTTAAAGACAGCTATGATAAAATGTCACAGGAAGAAAAAGCTGCGATTAAAAATAAAGATGAATACATTAAGCAGACAGTTGAAAGTACTATAAAACAGTTCAGCAGCAAATGGATGAGGTATTTCCTTAGTTATGATCCTTCATATGCGCTTGAAAAAGTCACATGCCCGGTGTTAATGCTGTTTGGCGGCAAGGACCTGCAGGTACCGGTTGGACAAAACCAAAAGCCAATGGAAGATGCACTGAAAAAAGCCGGTAACAGTGATTACATAGTAAAGATATATCCTGATGCTAATCATTTATTCCAGGAAGCCGGCACAGGAAGCCCGAACGAATACACACAACTTCCAAAAATATTTGTTCCGAATTTTTTAGATGATATTACAGAATGGATAAAGCTTAAAAATCAGTAATGAGTGTATAGAGTATATGTATAAATGTGTTAATTGAATAGTATAAGTAATGGATAAACCACGCTTAGCAGCTATAGATATAGGGACGAATTCATTTCACTTAATAATAGTTGAAGTGGATACAAATTCAGGCAAGTTTAACATACTTGGCCGTGAAAAGGAAAGCGTTCGCCTGGGTTCAGGCTCAGCGGATATGAAGCACCTGGGCAAAGATGCTATGAACAGGGGAATAGAGGCACTTAAGAAATTTTCCGCACTGGCTGAATCAGCGGGAGCTCAGGTGCGCGCTATTGCTACAAGCGCCGTAAGGGAAGCAGTGAACCAGCAGGAATTCATTATGCGCGCAAGGCTTGAAGCGGGTATAAGGATCGAAGTCGCTTCAGGTATTGAAGAAGCACGTTACATTTACCTTGGTATACTGCAGTCACTCCCCGTATTTGATAAAAGCATATTGATGATAGATATTGGCGGCGGCAGCACAGAATTTCTGATAGGAAAAGGAAGAGAGATCGCCTACGATAACAGCTTAAAGCTTGGCGCTATCAGGCTTACTGAAAGATTTTTTGGTGATAAGGAAACTGAATCAAAAGCTGTAAAGGCGTGCAGGGAATACATCAAAGGATTTATGACATCAGTAACACGTGAAAGCAGGCGGCATAAATATGATGTTGCCGTGGGTTCTTCTGGTACAATTATGAACATTGCCAATATTATCAATTTAAAACGCGGCGGTGAGCCGGATGCAAGGCTTAATAATTTTATGTTCACAAAAGAAGAGCTCTTTGCAGCTGTGAATGATATAATCGAAGC
>CAZOAP010000022.1:10770-21292 GCA_964577645.1 uncultured Ignavibacteriales bacterium | reverse complement strand
ATTCAAAACTGCTAACGGGCTGCCGAATATTGATGTGATAGGTATTCATTCACATATAGGTTCACAGATCACTGAAGTAAACCCGTACATAGAAGCTGTTAAGTATTTAGGCGAGCTGATAGAAAAGGTTGAAAAGATAGGTATAAATATCCGTTACATAAACTTTGGCGGCGGGTTTGGCGTTCAGTACAAAAATATATTAACACACAGGTACATCCCGCAGGAAGATGATGAAACCCAAAGATACTCGCCTCTTGGGGAGCATGTTGAATCAGTTATTAAAATGCTCAGTACTTATAATAAAAAATTAATAATTGAACCGGGCAGGTCCCTGGTAGCTAATGCCGGTATTTTGACAGGAAAAGTATTATATACCAAGCAGGGTGAGCTGAAAAAATTCATAATTACCGATACAGGCATGAACGACCTGATGCGTCCATGCCTCTACCAGGCATATCACCAGGTAGTACCTTTAACTCTTAAGGATACAGGCTTTGAAACAGTTGATATAGTTGGACCGGTCTGTGAAACATCCGATTTTCTTGCGACAAAACGCAGCATACAGAAAATGGAGCGCGGTGACCGCTTTGCGGTTATGACAACAGGCGCTTACGGTTACTCGCTTTCATCGAATTACAATGCAAGGCTGCGCCCCGCTGAAGTACTTGTTGACGGCGATAAGCATTACCTTATCAGGGAAAGAGAAAAAGTTGAAGAACTGCATTATTGAAAAAAACCAGAACACAACAAAACGAAATGAAGGTCCTTTTGTAAAATTTTTTACAGGACCCTTTTTGTCTAAACAACCGTTTCAGCAGGCATGCGCTTCAATCAGGATGGCAATATTCATTTTTTTAGTAATTCCGTTAATTTCTTTCTCACAGGATATTACCTTAGATTACATATTCCAGGATACGAACATTGTAAATCCCAGACCCTCACTTAAATATATTAATACAGATGCAAGGAAAATTTATTATTATGCCGATGATGATTATGACGGCATGCTTAGTCTGTTTGATATGAACTATGAATCAGGAGAGGATTATAAATATTCTGATACCGGTGAAACGGCATCAGAGTTTGTTGTAATGCCGAACGGGAATGCTGTTACTGTAATAAAGGGTGATGTGTATATTACAAAAAATTTTGTTTCAAGCCGTGAATATACAAAAGATATCAGGCTTACTGAAACTGATAAATATGAATACTCACCTGAAGTTATAGGTAATTATGTAATTTACAGACGTGCAGGAAATTTCTATTTAAGGAAGTATGACAGTACAAAAGCAGCCTCAAATGAACTGGCATTAACAACTGATGAATCAGATTCGATTTCTTACCAGATTATTGATGTAACTGATAAATTCAAAGGTGATCCTAATAATCAGCTAAGGTTATTTATAGTAAAATATGATAATTCCTCAAAAATTCCGCTTGTTTTCCCTGATTATAACGGAAAATTTGTGAAGGCTGAAACAAGTAAACGCGGAATTTCCAAAGTCAATATGTATGAGCTCACCGTAAATTCTGCAGGAAAAGACTCTTTATATAAAATTCAAAGCGAAATAAAATACCCCGGAACAGAAAGATACTCAACTTCATATGCAGAATACTCGCCGGACGGAAGTAAGATCATTCTGGATATTGAAACTCTTGACAGGCATTCAAGAAAATTGTTTGCTTACGATGTAAACACAAAGGATGTAAAGGAAATATACTCAGAAAGTGACCCTGCATGGTTTGAAAGACACTCAAACCGCACAATGTTCATTGACAGCAATTATGTAATGTTTGAATCTGAAATTTCAGGCTACAATAATCTTTACAGGATCAAAACTGATGGTTCAGATCTTTCCGTGGTTGCCGGTGGCGCATTCACAGTACTTGAATCAGTTGCGGATACAAAAAAAGGCAAAGTTTATTTTTCTGCGAATGTTGAAGTTCCATATGATTACAATATTTATTCAGCGGATCTTACCGGAGGTAATATCACACAGCTTACACAAGAACATGGTGATATAGAAGATATAAAGATTTCACAGGATGGCAATTACATTTTCTATTCACATTCATATATAAATAAGCCAAATGAGCTTTATTCATTCAACATTTCAACAGGTGAAGCTAAGCAGCTTACAAACACAATATCACCCAAGTTTACAGCAATTGAGTGGAATTTACCCGAGGTAATAACATTCAATAACGAAGAAGACGGTCAGTTAATATATGGTTTTGTGTACAAACCGAAGAATTTCAATCCAAAGAAAAAATATCCATTGATATGTTTTGTTCACGGAGCCGGTTATTTGCAGAATGTTACTAACGGTTTTTCACCATACCGTGATAATTTCATGGTTGATAAATATCTTACACAGAAAGATTTTGTTATTCTTGATATTGATTACCGCGGCAGCTTGGGATACGGCAAAGAGTTCCGTAACAAGACTTACCGCAACCTTGGTTACTGGGAAGTTTCTGATTACATAAGCGGAGTGAATTACCTGGATTCAAAAGGATACATTAATAAAGAAAAGGTCGGTATATACGGCGGCAGCTACGGGGGATTTACAACACTGATGGCACTCTTCCGCCACCCGGAATTATTCAAAGCAGGTGTATCGCTAAGGGCAGTATCAAACTGGAAGAATTATTATTACAGCAATAAATGGTTCACGCTCGGCAGGCTGGGTGATCTTGACAGCGCTGGAATTGAAGATTATTATGATATATCATCACCAATTACTTACGCAGAAAATCTGCAGGGACATTTGCTAATGACGCATGGTATGCTTGATGATAATGTATTTTTCCAGGATATGGTTCAGTTAACGCAAAAGCTTATAGATAACAAAAAAGATTTTGAAGTGATGATATATCCGAAAGAAAATCACGGTTTTTACAGGCAAACAAGCTGGCTGGATCAGTACAAGCGCATAACCGGCTGGTTCGAAAAATATTTAAAATGAAAAGCTTTCACCACTAAGGCTCTAAGAACACTAAGATATTTGCGAAGTTATCACACCTAAATTTTAGCTTTTTAATACTAACAATGAATATTATCAACTGTACGATTTACTGTAATTGAAAAGACGTTCCTGCGACAATTAGAATGTGAAAATTGTAGATTCTTTTTGAGTCTTTGTATCTTTGTGGCTGAATTGTGTTTTGCTTTTGATAGTCGATATTTCATCTTTTCCCGCACTAAATAAATCATTATATTTACGAAACCATTTTAGCTTTTTAAGCGTCTTATTAGATATACACGCCCTCGGAGTATATCTTTCCTTTGGGTGTAATATTATACCGTCAGACTAATCTAAATTTTAAACAAAACTATAACAAAAACCTACAAAAAATGAAAAAATCAAGCATTTTTCTTTCAATATTACTATTATTATTCGCTGCAACAGGTATAAAAAGCCAGACAGTGGATGATGTTATCGATAACCATGTAAAAGCAATCGGCGGAATGGATAAGCTGATGGCAATTAAATCAGTTCGTTTTACCGGTAAATTCTCAGGCGGCGGATTTGAGGTACCGGTTGTTATGACGCTTAAGCGCAAAGATAAGATGAGAATGGATATCACTTTCCAGGGAAATTCACAGATCCAGGCATTCGACGGAACAACTGCATGGGGTACAAATCCGTTTGCAGGTAAAAAAGATGCAGAGAAGATGCCCAAGGAAGCTGAAAAACAAATGAAAAACCAGTCTGATATAGAAGGCGCACTGGTTAACTATAAAGATAAAGGATATAAAGCAGAGCTGATGGGCAAGGAAGATATGGAAGGCTCAGAAGTGTATAAAATAAGATTAACCGATAAAGACGGTGATGTTACAAATTATTATCTTGATGCAACCTCATACCTGATACTTAAAGAAACATCAAAAAGAAAAATAAAAGAAAAAGAAATTAATTCAGAAACACTGTATGGTAATTACCAGACAATTGAAGGAATAACTTTCCCGATGTCACTTGAATTCCGTGAAGCAGGAAGCCAGGACGGCCAAAAAGGAGTAATGGAAAAAGTTGAGCTGAATATAGAGGTGGATGATTCATACTTTACAATGCCTGAGCCAACAAAGTAAAATAAACTAAAAATAATGACGCAGAGTATTTTACTCTGCGTTTTTTATTAATTGTATAACCTAATCCAAATTACAAATGAAAGTTTCTAAAGTTTTTATAACAGGATTACTTTTTACAGCACTCTTTTTAACATTCAAACCGGTTTTTTCACAGGTTAAAGTGACATCTGCATTATTTGGTGCTTTGACCTCACGGCAGATAGGTCCGGCACCGATGAGCGGAAGGATAACTGCAATAGACGCAGTTAATTCAGACCCCAGGATAATGTATATCGGTGCAGCAGGCGGCGGTGTATGGAAAACCATCAACGGCGGCTCGGTATTCAAATCAGTGTTTGATAAATACGCTCAGTCAATTGGCGCAATTACAATTGACCAGAAAAACCCGAACGTTGTATGGGTCGGTACGGGTGAATCAAACATGAGGAACAGTGTAACAATAGGCGATGGTTTATATATGACTGATGACGGCGGTGATAACTGGAAAAAAGTTGGTCTGGATAAGACAAATCACATTGCAAAAATAGTAATTGATCCTTCAAACAGTAATATTGTATATGTTGCAGCTCCGGGTCCTTTATGGGGAGATAGTGAAGATAGAGGTTTATATAAAACCATTGATGGCGGCACTACATGGGAAAAAGTTCTTTACATTGATGAAAAAACCGGTTGTGCTGATATTGTTATGGACCCTAAAAATCCCAAAATACTTTATGCATCTATGTGGCAGTTCAGAAGAAAACCGTGGGCATTTTCATCAGGCGGTGAAGGCAGCGGATTGTATAAGAGTGTTGATGGCGGCTTAAGCTGGGATAGAATTGACCAGTCATTTGCAGAAGACGGCATACTGGGCAGAATTTGTATAGCGATCTCGCCGACTGATACTAAGAAAATATATGCTATAGCTGAATCAAAGAATACAGGCTTATATGAATCCAATGACGGCGGTGAAACATGGAAACGCAACAGCGCAACCGGCAATGTAGTGGCAAGGCCTTTTTACTTCAGCGTTATTGCAGTTGATCCTACCGACGGCAACAGGATCTACCGTCCGGCATTTTCGCTTTCAATAAGTGATGACGGCGGCCAGTCTTTCAGAGAAGCATCAACAGAAGGGGGCTGGGTACACAGCGATCACCATGCAATATGGATAAATCCCAACAATCCACAGAATATTTATTTAGGCACTGATGGCGGTGTATATGTTTCTTTTGATAGGGGAAATAATTTTACTTTCATGGGTAATCTGCCTGTTGCGCAGTACTACCATGTTAATTATGATCTGGAAAAACCGTTTTACAATGTCTACGGCGGCCTGCAGGATAACGGTTCATGGATAGGGCCTTCGAACTCACCCGGCGGAATAAAGAGCAGTGACTGGAGATCAATTGGCTTTGGCGATGGCTTCCAGGTTGTAGCTGATCTGGCTGATAACACCAAAGTTTACTGGGAGTCACAGGGCGGTAATATGTTTGTGTATGATAAATTCTCGAAAGAAAATAAAGCCATACAACCCCAAACACATGATGAAAAAATAAAGTTAAGATGGAACTGGAACACTCCAATACACCAGAGTACATTGAATCCCGGAACCATATATACAGGCTCGCAATTTTTATACCGTACACGCAACCAGGGAGATACGTGGGACAGAATTTCACCTGATTTGACAACTAACGATCCTGAAAAACAAAAGCAGGAAGAATCAGGCGGACTTTCAGTGGATAACTCATCTGCTGAAAACCATTGTACTATTTTTACAATATGTGAATCACCTGCAGATGCAAATATTATTTGGGTCGGCACTGATGACGGCAATGTACAGGTTACAGTAAACGGCGGAGCAAACTGGGAGAATGTTGTGAAAAATGTAACGGGTCTGCCGAAGAATGCATGGGTATCCGGTATTGATGCAAGCAAGTTTGACCCCAATACAGCATTTGTAACATTTGATAATCATGCAATGGGTGATATGAAAACCTATATTTATAAAACCACTGACCTTGGCAAAACGTGGATATCGCTGGCAACAACTGATATTAACGGGTACGCACATAAAATAAAACAGGATATAGTGAATCCGAATTTACTTTTTGCCGGTACTGTTTTTGGTTTATATATAAGTATTGATGGCGGTTCAAGCTGGGTGCAGTATAATGCAAATGTTCCTAATGTTGAAGTCAGGGATATCAACATTCACCCTGAAACCAACGATCTTATGATTGCAACCCATGGCAGAGGTATTATGATAGTTGATGATCTTTCGGGAATAAGATCTGTAAGCAATGAACTGCTAAATTCTGACGCTTCTTTCTTACCGACACGTGATAATTACATTTACGGCGGATTCTTAAACGGCAGCTTCCCTAACCAGGCAGGCTCATTTGTGGGACCTAATGCAACGGATGATGCTGTAATAATGTACTATCTAAAAGACAGAGTTGTAACAGGCGATGTAAAGATTGATATTTATGACCAGAATGGCAGCCTGATAAAATCCATTCCGGGTACCAAGCGCAAAGGTATAAATAAAATAACATGGGATATGAGAGTTAAACCGCCTAAAGTTGCTAAAGGCGTTAGACCCGATTTCAGCGGGTTTGCATCACCATTTGTTCAGGAAGGCATTTATAAAATGGTTTTAACTGCCGGTAATAAAACTGTTGAGGGAAGTATAGATCTGAAGGTACATCCATTATGCAAACACAGCAGAAGTGATATTGCACTGCAGTATGAAACTTCGATGAAGCTTTTTAAAATGCATGAAGACCTGGCTTTTATTGTAGATAATATTCTGAAGGTACAGGAAGCCGCTAAAACTAAAATGAATGATAACAGCGACGCAAAAGATCTTTTTGATAAGCTTGAAGATATCAGGAAAACTCTTGTAGCAACAAAAGAAGGGGGTTTCTTAACGGGTGAAGAACGATTAAGAGAGAAACTAGGTGATGTTTATACTTCTGTAGTGTTCTTTAACGGAAAGCCAACAGATTCATACCTTTCCAGAATTCCGGGACTTGAAAAGGAAATTGCCGATGCCAAAACAAAGACTGATGATGTATACAATAAGTACCTGGCAAAACTTGGCATAACACTGATGACAAGAGAAGAATTCGATAAAAGATCACAATAGTTTTAGAGCTTAAATTTGCAAAAAGGCTGAAATTAGTTCGTTTTCAGCCTTTTTTGTTGTTATAGCATCTAACTGATATCTCATATATATGAGATTGAATAAGTAACATTAAGTTCTTAAATTATAAAATGTATAAAAGGCTTTTATTCATATTATTTTTTTATATCCTACCGGTTTTAAGCGGGAATAACGAGTATAAAGCTGAACATATATCCCTTGAAGAAGGAATATCCAATAACATGATATTCAGCATTTACCAGGATTCCAGAGGATTCATGTGGTTTGGTACTATGTTTGGCCTGGTAAGATATGACGGAATAAAATATGTAACATACAGGTATGACCCTAACGATACAAATTCAATTTCAAATGATGATGTAATTTCTATTTATGAAGATAAAGAGGGATACCTCTGGGTAGGAACATATTTTGGTGGTCTCAACAGGTTAAACCGTAATAGCGGAAAATTCACACGTTATATACACAATGATTCTGATAATAATACATTAAGCGATAATACTGTTTGGGCTATCACCCAGGATAAGAGCGGTGCAATGTGGTTTGGTACAAATGCAGGCGGTTTAAATAAATTTTCAGATAATAAATTTACATCATACCGCAGTGATTCACTGAACAATAAATCAATTGGCAGCAATACTGTTTTTGCTTTACTATGTGATAAAGAAGGTAACATGTGGATAGGCACAGCAGGCGGAGGTTTAAATAAGTATGATCCTGTAATGAATTCATTTACAAGATTCAGAAGAGATCCAAAAGACAGCAATTCAATAAGCGGTAACGTAATACGCTCTGTTTACATTGATCATGATGATATTATTTGGGCCGGCACATTAAGTAAAGGCCTAAGCAGTTACAATAAATCAACCGGAAAATTTACCAGGTACAATATACCTGCAGCAAGCAAAGATGCAAATAATCAAGGTTCAAGTATTTTTTCAGTCATTCCGGTTTTTGGGAGTACGAATGAATTATGGGTCAGCACAGGCAGCGGATTATATTCATTAAATAAATCCACAGGTATTTTTACATATAATGATATTTATACCGGCAACGTATCCAAAAATCAAAATATTGTTTCAGCGTGTATGGATAAGTCAGGTATTTTATGGCTTAGTACTTACTTTGAAGGCCTGCATAAATATTACCTGAACATGGATAAGTTCACCTCTTATATATATGATAAGGGCAGTAATACCGGGCTTAGCGGAAACCTTGTAAAATGTTTTTGTGAGGATAAATATAATAATATCTGGATAGGTACTGCAAACGGGCTGAATAAATTCGATAGAATTTCAGGTACTTTTAATTATTTTTTAAAAGATAATGAACCTGGTAATATTAGTGTAAATTCAATAAAGTGCGATACATCAGGTAACCTGTGGATAGGTACTGATAATGGATTGTTTTATTTTGATCCTGTAAAAGAAACCAAACAGGTTTTCATCAATGACCCCAAAGACAGCAATTCACTTAGTGCCGGCGGCATTACCAATATACTTTTTACCCGAAGCGGAGAAATGTGGATAGGGACAAACAATGGTTTAAACAGGTATGAAAATAAAAGATTCATAAAGTATAATAATGATCCACATGATACAAATAGTATCAGCGATAATACTGTACTGGCATTATATGAAGATAAAGAAAATAATATATGGGCGGGCACTTATGCCGGTTTGAACAGGTACAACAGGGCTGATGATAATTTCATACACTACAGGAAAGATCTGAACAACCCCGATGCTATTAGTAATAATTATGTATTTTCATTCTGCGAAGATAATTCAGGTAACTTCTGGATTGGAACAGGCGGCGGGCTGAATCTTTTTAACAGGCAAACCGGAAAATTTAAAGGATATAACGAGGCATCGGGTCTTGAAAATTCAGTAATATGCGGAATTCTGCGGGATAAAAAAGGAAATTTATGGTTAAGTACAAAAAAGGGATTGAGCTGTTTTGACCCTTTAACAAATAATTTCAAAAATTATAATGCTTCTGACGGATTGCAAAGTAACATGTTCTCTGAAGGGGCTTACTTCAGCTCTAATGATGATTATCTGTATTTTGGGGGTATAAACGGATTTACAGTATTTGATCCGGGGAAATTTATTAAAAGGGAGTTCACTCCGCCCGTTGTATTAACCGACCTGAATATTTTTACTGATAATAAGAATAAACATATCGATATTTCAGGTACCGAAGAAATAACATTATCGTATAGTGATAATATTATAAGCATTGATTTTGCATCACTTGATTATTACTTACCTGCAAAAAATGAATATTCATATATGCTTGAAGGATTTGAAAACTCCTGGAAGCAGCCGGGGCACGTGGCAAAAGCTGTTTATACTAATCTTGACCCGGGAACATATTTTTTCAGGGTAAAGGGTACAAATTCTGATGGTATATGGAGCAGCAATGAAGCTGTTTTAAAGATAATTGTAACACCTCCTTTCTGGAAAACATGGTGGTTTTATTCATTAATACTATTAACCGTAGTGTTTGCAGGATATTTTCTTTACAAAACGAGCGTAAAAAGAAAAATTGATAAAATGCTGGAGCTTGAAAAAGCTAAAGAAACTGAGCGCGATAAGATTAGGCTGGAAACATCAAGGGATTACCATGATGAGCTGGGGCATAAGCTGACACGAATATCAATTTACACGCGCAGGATCACAAAAAAGCTTGGTGTTAATTCAAATGGCATTACTGGTGACCTAAAAGGAATAATAGAAGTTTCTGACAGCCTTCAAAGCGGAGCAAAAGACCTGATATGGTCACTGAATCCGGATGAAGATACATTATACGATTTTGCAGTGAGATTAAAGGATTTCGGGAACAGCATTTTTGAAAATACCGGCATTAATTTTACAATATGCGGTATAACTGAAGAAATGAGAAATATTAAGCTTAATATGAAAGTTAAAAGACATTTAATATTTATATTTAAGGAATCGATGAATAACACTTTAAAATACTCTAAATGCACGGAAGCTGAAGTATCATTTATTCTGAACGGATCGCAATTGGAAATATGTTTTGATGATAATGGTATAGGTTTTGATGCTGACCAAACCTCGGCGGGATACGGCTTAAAGAACATTCACAACCGCGCTAAGCAGATTGGTGCAAATATTGATATCAATTCCATGCCCGGAAAAGGCACAAAAATAAAATTTGATATAGGACTATAAATGATAACAGTAGCGGTAATTGAAGATGATAAATTCATTAGAGATTCACTGGGAGAAATGCTGACCGAAGCTGAAGGC
>CAZOAP010000022.1:0-10760 GCA_964577645.1 uncultured Ignavibacteriales bacterium | reverse complement strand
TCAATTGTGAAACTGCACTTGTGGATTTCCGGATCAATAAACCGGAAGTTGTATTGATGGATATTGAGCTGCCGGGAATGAATGGTATTGAAGGTGTAAAAAGAATAAAGGCAAAATATCCAAAAATTGATATTATTATGCTGAGCGTTCATGAAGATATTACTATGATATTTGATGCCTTAAGCGCCGGCGCATGCGGGTATCTTGATAAAAGCGCCCCGGAAGAGAAAATACTGGATTCAATTAAAGAAATATACGATGGCGGTGCGCCGATGTCATATAAAATTGCCAAGCTGGTAGTATCTTCATTCCAGAAGAAACCGGATTCAGGTTTAACAGATAGAGAAAAGGATGTACTTGATAATCTCTGTAAAGGTCACTCATACAAAGAAATAGCAGGTAACCTGTTTATTACTGTTGGAACCGTAAGGCATCATATTAAAAATATATATTACAAGCTCCAGGTACACTCCAAATCAGAAGCAGTAGCAAAGGCATTAAAAGACCGCATTGTTAACTGATAATGTAAATTCCCTCACAAAATAATTTTAAAAACCATATAAATGTGAGATGTTCATTCTGATATTGCATTGTTAACTTGCATAAAATTCAGGAGAACATAATATGACATATTTTAAAACTTTTTCGTCCTTCTTATATACTTTTTTGATCCTAAACACATCAATAATATTTTCGCAATATTTTGTGAAAGTAACAGATGCATCTAACCCGGTAGTTGCCGAGCCTTTATCGGGGAATTACATCGGCACAAGCTGGGTAGATATTGATAACGATGAAAGACTTGACCTTTATATATCACGTAAAGATATTTTTAAAAACCTTGGTAACGGTAATTTTATTAAACTGACGGGTTCCTTTCCGTTCATTGGTAACGTTCTGGGTAACTCCTGGGCTGATTATGATAATGACGGATTTATTGATGTTTTTACCGTTTCAACCAACCAATCAGCATCTTTTTCTCATTTGTACAGAAATAACGGCGACGGGACATTTACCAAGATATTAAGCGGTTCCATTGCTGATTCAAATGCAAATACAGGCTGGGGATGTGTATGGGGGGATATAAACAATGATACATATCCTGATCTTGTAATTGCTGTTGCCAGTGGATTTGGGGGCGTATCTCACCAAAACAGACTGTTTTATAACAACGGTAACGGCACTTTTACAAGAACCGATACAACAGATATAACTGATTCAATAGATGCTTTCACTGTACCCGTTTTTTCTGACTATGACCAGGATGGAGATATCGATCTGTTTATAGGCACTGGACCCGCAAACAATATAGGCGGAAAAGATTATTTATTCAGAAATTTACTGAAAGAGCAGAATGTACCTTACTACTTTAACAGGATTGATACAGGGATCATAGGAAGTGATATAGTTGACGGGCAGAACTGGAACTGGATAGATATTGATAACGACGGCGACCTTGATGCATGTCTTACAAATTATTCAACTAATATTTTGAACAGGATATACAGATGTGACGGTCCGCATTATTACGTAAAGATGACTTCTGCACAGGTTGGCACTATTGTTTCAGATGCTGGGAGCTGGCTGGGTAATACCTGGGGCGATTTTGATAATGACGGAGATCTTGATTGTTTCATCACAAACGATGCAGGGTTCAGCAGGTACTACTCAAACAACGGCAGCGGGTTTTTTAACAGGATTGATACCCTGGCGGTAAATATTAACGGGCAGACTTACGGAGCAGCAAGTGCTGACTATGATAATGACGGTGATCTTGATCTGTTTATTGCAGGCACAAATCTGACAAAAGGGCTTTTCAGGAATGAAACAAACAATAATAATAACTGGATAAATCTGCATTGCATTGGCTCGGGTCCAAACACAGGAATGACGAACAAATCAGCGCTGGGTACGATTGTAAAAATTAAAGCTGTAATAAACGGTGTACCAAAATGGCAGATAAGGGAAATTAACGCGCAAAACGGGTTTAATTCAATGAACATGCTGAATGTCCATTTCGGGCTGGGTAATGCTTCAGTTATTGATTCAATGATTGTTAAATGGGGCGGCGGTTTAATACAGGTTTTTACAAATGTTAACCCGGATAAATTCTATAAATTAATTGAAGGCCAGGGATTGAACGAGGTAATTATCGGTATCAACCAGATAAGTTCTCAAATTCCGGGAAAATATAAGTTAGAACAGAATTATCCCAATCCATTTAATCCTTCAACCAGCATCCGGTTTTCAATACCCAAATCTTCTGATGTAAAACTCAGGGTTTTTGATATAACGGGTAAACAGGTATCGGTATTGGTTGATAAATTCCTGACTGCAGGAGTATATGCCGCTGATTTCAGCGCAAATGATCTCTCAAGCGGAATATATTTCTATTCAATTTCTGCAGGCAGTTACAAAGAAACAAAAAAGATGATCTTAATAAAATAAATTTCTAAGCGCCTGTTCAGCAACGAGGGCGGTCAGGTGAGGCTATTTATAGCCGGGCTTGATTTAAAAACAGGCGCTTAATTTATATGAAAATAAAATTTATAATATTACTAATTACAATGACCTCAATCCAACAATTACAGTCCCAGGAATTAATAAAATCATGTAAAGAAGATTCAATTCACTGTTTACTGGATTTCTGGATCGGGAATTGGAATGTTTATGATACTTCAGGCTCTATTATTGGAACAAATAATATTGAAAAGATCCTGAACGGATGCGCTGTCATGGAAAACTGGATAGATTCCGACGGCAGTGAAGGTAAGAGCCTGTTCTATGTTGATAACTACTCGAATAAATGGAAACAGGTCTGGGTAACTGATAATGCAAATTATCCTTTTGGACAAAAAGAAAAAGAGCTTATAAGTTTTGGATCTGACAGCGTTATCTTTATGGGAAGGATCAATTACAATGGTAAAACCATTCTGGATAGGACAATACTTTATAAAGAGCTCGATGGAAATGTTGTACAGGTCATACAACTATCCAGAAATAATGCAGAAACATGGAAAACTTTGTTTAAAGGTATATACATTAAAAAAGAAAATAAATAAAACTAAACTATGGAATTATATCAAAAATTAGCCCTCGCCGGAATGATCTTTTTTGCGATCAGTGTTTCGATCTCAATTGCATATTCGCAGACAAATGATGAACCATGCAAAACCCCCGAGGCATCGCAATTTGATTTTTGGGTAGGTTCATGGCAGCTTGAGTGGAAAGACCCGGATGGAACCCCAAGGACAGGCACTAACAATATTACAAAAATACTTGGCAGCTGTGTAATAGAGGAAAATTTTTCAACCGGAGATAAATCATACCTGGGAAAAAGCATATCAATGTACAATCCCGATAAAAAAATATGGCAGCAGACATGGGTTGATAACGGAGGCTCATACCTTGATTTTACAGGTGGTATGGATGGCGATAAAATGATATTGCAGAGAAAGGGTAAAAATAAGAAAGGTGTTGATGTTCTTCAAAAAATGACATTCTACGATATTACACACAATGAGTTTAACTGGAACTGGGAATACTCAACAGATGGCGGTGTTAACTGGCTGCTGGTATGGAAGATCCATTATACAAGGAAGTCATAAATTATTTTAAACCTGCTGTTTTGGTAATAACTTTAATTTATTTATCTGATCAAAGAATTTAATTAACTTTATTTCATCAAGTTTACCGTTTGTTCTTACACCGCTGCAAAGATCGATGCCGTAAGGCTTAACATATTCAAAAGCATCTTTTACATTATCCGGATTTATTCCCCCGGCAAGGTAAACAGGAATATCAACAGAATCACGGATAGTTTTGCTTACATCCCAGTTATGTGTTCTGCCTGTACCGCCTAACTGCTTAATTGATAAATCAGGGTTCCCTGAATCAAGCAGTAAAGCATCAGCAAATGCAGAATACTTTTTAGCCTCACTTATCGAATCTTCATCAATTACGTGAATAACCTGTACAAGCTTTACTCCGGTTAATTCATTTCGAAGTATTTCATAAATTCCCGTATCAACTCTGTCAACAATCTGTATTGTTGCAGTATTAACTTTTTTGTGATGATTGATTATTCCATCAGCTGTAACTTCGCTCGTAAGCAGAAATGTATCAGCTTTTCCCTGAAATTTTGAGGTTATTTCAGCTATAAGCTCATCACTTATTATCCCCGGACCACTTGGCATACTGCCAACAAGACCAATTGCATCAGCGCCGTATTTTAAAGCTAGTTCAGCTTCCCAAATACTGCTGATACAGCAGATCTTTACACGAGGATAATCAGCCGGCTGCAATAAATCTTACTTCCTGCCTTCGAGAATTATTTCCACTTCAGCCAATCCTTTTGAAGCCTGTTTCATAATTTCATCTGCCTGTTTCATCACTTCTTTTTTGTACTTCTCATCTTCTATCTGCACAAGGTTAATTTCAACATTCTTTAATGCACCCCAAATTCCCGTTTCAAGTGATTTTGCACCAACAGCAAGATCGCTTGCAGAGCTTGCATTGCCAAGCTTTGCCAGCTCTATCATATACGGCCAGCACTCGCCTGCTGTCTTCATTACACCAAGGGGAACGTTAATAGCTTTCTTCAGGCCTTCCTGCATCAGCCCTTTGCGGACTTTCTTCTGTTCATCCGTATCTTTGGGCAGCTTCATTGCCATCATATAATCATTGAATGCATTTGTATCAGCATCTATCATAGGAATAAGCTTCTTCATGTTATCATATAACGGTGCAATAAGCCTTCTCATATCAGCATCAAGATGCTCAAATTTCTTTGTACCGTAGCTCATCCATCCCATCATAGCGCCAAGTCCGGCACCAAGTGAGGCTATCAGTGCAGATACACTTCCGCCGCCGGGTGCTGAAGTTCGCGCACCAACAAGCTCAACAAAGCTGCGTACTGTCATAGATGCAAGCGGCTCTGTTCCTGCTTCGGTGATCATATATTCAATAATACGTTTTTCAGGAATAAATGGTGAGACTGAATTGAGGCCAAGCCTTTCAACAACAAGCCTTATCTTCTGCTTTTCATCAACAATGAAAAGATTTTCCTTTTTTATATAATACTCTGCAGCCATAAGCATTGCTTCAAGTGGTATTAATCCAACAAGCTCACTGCCTGCTGCGGCAAGGTTCAGCTCCTTTGCATCCTTTACACATTCTTCAAAAACAATATGCGGCGGAGTTACTGTATAGTTATCAAGGTTGATTGATACCTGCGCCATATTATATTCATCAATGAACCAGCCAATAGCTTTAATTGCCTTCAGCCTGCCGGGTTCATCTGCTCCCCTGCCCTGTTCACGGATATTCAGCGCTATACGGTGAGCCTGCTCTTTTGTTCCAAGTATATTTACATTATATGCAATCAGGAAAAATCTTGCACCTGTCACGGTCGCGCCAGATCTAGGCACAAATTCCTGCGGACCGAAGTCAGGTTTCCATTCAGGTTTAATTATCCTGTCTTTAATTCCTTCATACTCACCCTGCCTTATCTGTTTCAGTGATTTCCTTGCGGGATTATTTGATGCTTCTTCGTAGAGGTAAACGGGAACGCCAAGCTCTTCGCCAACTCGCTTACCGTACTTCTTAGAGCATTCAACACAATCTTCAGTTGTCACACCCGCTACAGGCACAAACGGGCAGACATCAACGGCACCCATCCTGGGATGAGAGCCTGAATGCTTTGTCATATCTATTAATTCATATGCAGTTTTACTGAACTGGAATGCTGCTTCAACTACGGAATCAGGGTCACCTACAAAAGTGAATACTGTGCGGTTGGTTGATCTTCCCGGGTCAACATCAAGCAGGGTTACACCTTCAACTGCACGGACAGCATCTGCGCAGGCGTTAATAATTTTTTCATCTCTTCCTTCGGAAATATTGGGAACACATTCAACTATTTTTCTCATAAAAATATAGATAAATTTAGTAATTACAGTACAAAGTTAGCATTTATTATTGAATGTTTAAATGTAAGGGTTTTTCACAATTTATGTTTATTTATTGCTTTTTAACTGTATATTTAAGCTTAACCAGACCTGTTGAAAATTCCTCCAGTCCTTTATATTCCAGCTTAACTTCTTTCTTAATTCCGTGGAAAAGCGGAATACCTTCACCAAGTATTATAGGATGAAAAGCTACCACTATTTCCTCAAGCAGGTTATCATTTATAAAATCAGCAATAAGCTTTACTCCCCCTACAAGGAAAATACCTTCATCAGAATTGTTTTCTTTTATATACCTTATCACATCATCATAACCGCAAAAAATAAGCTCATTTGTTGAACCCGGGTACAGGTTCCTTTGACTTGTGAGAACAAAATTCTTTTTTCCTTTAAACGGCGGGTCACTATACTGCCTTGAAAAATCATAGGTCTTTCTTCCCATTACAGCAGCTCCAAAGCTTTTTTCAAATTCCTCAAACCCGTAGCTCTGGTCTGTAAACAGCCATGAAAGGTCATGGTTCTTCCCGGCTATAAAACCATCCAGCGAGCACGCAATGTATAATATTACTTTTTTTGGCATAATTTTATTTGATATATATATTAAAATTATTTTTTTAAATAGAAATTCCCGCTTGTATCAGCGGGAATTCTTAAACTAAGGATATTATTCAATTAACAAATTTTTACTTTTTTAGTGATCTGTTTGCCTGATAACACAGAATTTACCCTCTGTAATTGTTATCTGACCTGCAGTTGACTGAAATACTCCTTCAAATGTACCTTTTATATGATCTCCAACAGCTCCGTATTCAGTAACATTTATTGTTAAGCTTTCTGCAGCATATGTATTAAGTACCTTATAGGTCAATGTACCTGATTGCTGTGTAAAGATACCGGTGGTTTTTCCGGGAAACACAAGAGAGAAGGCAGCAGAATCCATTGAAGCACATGTAATTCCTGTAACATCATCTGCTGCTACATAAATTCCGATATTTGTAATTGTCTGGAGCCTTACATATTTATTGGTGTAACCGGCACCTGTGATAACAAAGCTGTTCTCGCAGCCTGTCTGTCCGCCATTGCATGATCTTAATTCACCTAAGTTCAGGGTAACCGGTGTTGATGGTGTCTGAACAACTGTATCGATAATATCACCATTGGATGAAGTGAACTTTAAGCGAGCCTGTTTGTTTGGAGCAACATAAACCCTGAAGCCGCCAACCTGAGTTGGCATTATACCCTGGTTCTGGTTATCCCAGAATACTGAAAGTACACCATATATATTGTTACCGCTGCAATCTTTGAATGTGCCTGAAAGTACAGGGAAACATGCAAGCTGGCAAAGCGGCACCTGGTAGACCTGGTTCTGTGTTAATGCCGGGATCTGTATCGGGGTACCCGACATACCAAAGTTCTGTGTCGGTTCAACTGAAATTGTAAAATCAACACCTGTTGGCACTGTTCTTGAATATTCACCGTTTGCATTGGTAGTTGTTACGGTCTGTCCCACTTTTACAACTATACCCGGCATCGGTTGGTTCTGGCAATCAACAATTTTACCTTCAACCCTGGTTAAATAACCCGGGTAATCGTTATTCCAGTCAGTGAAATGATTAACTGTACCAACATATTTATCACCCTGTTTGGTAGCAACCCCTTCTTCGCGCCATAAGCCTGTAGCTTCATCAAAATACCAGAGAGGAATTGTTGAAGGAGCTGAGGATACAAGAGCAGCGGGAATTGTTGTAGTGATAGTTGAGGGTTTACCGCCGGTAACATTAAGCTTTTCACCGCTGGTTGATTCCATTTCAACTTTTAATATGCCGTATGAATATAGTACTGCATCTGTGGAATCACTTCTTCTGGCCATCATATCACCGCCGGAAACTGTTTCAGAGAATTTCACATCGGTTGGATCCATATACTTTACTGACATATTCACCTGGCCGTTATATGTTGAGCCATCACTTTTTACAACTGAGCCGGGCTGAATTTCAACCTTTGAGCCGTTAGTAAGATCTGCACTTCCGCCAGTAGTTGAGTTTATTGAATGGGTTACTGATTTTGTCATCATTGTAAGCTTGATAACTGTTGCACCGTTTTGTGGCTTATCACCTTTTGTTGCGGTATAGAAACCGGTCTTTTCAGCTTTTACAATTAACCTGTTTGCAGGTACTGTAATATCTGAAAAAGTGAATTCACCGTTTGCTCCGGTAATTTTAGTCTGCCCGTGTGAAGTAACTGTTGCACCTTCAACCGGCTGATTGCTTTCATTTACGACAATTCCGCTGATTGTGGTTGTTGTAGAACCGCCGCTATTTGGATTTGTTTGTGTGATGCTGCCATCATCGCTGCACCCTATAACTGATATAAGTATGATCAGAAGATTTGCTATTAAAACGATCTTTAATATTTTGTTCATTAGTTTGGTTTGGTAGTTAGTTTATAAATTACTTATGAACAAAGATATTTAAACTCAGTAAGAGACCAAAAGCTATTTTACCCAAAAATTTAAAGCCGAATGATGTTTTTTATAGCAAAGGATACAGGATAAGTATGATTTTTTGACGATTTTTGATGTTTTTTAAGGTTAAATAGAAGTTTGTATACTTAGTTAATTAAATGGATATCACTGTTAATTATAAATAATTTCCCCTCTCTTTATAACCATTTCAGCCTGGTTGATGCCAAAATGATACAGAATATCTTTGTAATTGGGTGTATCAAATATTACCATATCAGCCTGTTTGCCTTTTTCAATGCTGCCGGTATTGTGAGAGATGCCAAGCGCAGCAGCTGCATTTATTGTAACTGCATTAATTACTTCTTCAACGTTCATCTTAAGCAGGTGAACAGCCATGCTCATAGAAAGCTGGATGTTCTCACTCATTGCGCTGCCTGGATTAAAGTCAGTAGCTATGGCTACGGGAATATTTGAAGCAATCATTTTTTTTGCTGGTGCGTAGGGAATATCAAGAAAATATGAAACGCCGGGAAATACAACTGCAATTGTACCTGAGTTCTTAAGAGCATTAATATCTGTTTGTTTAATTACTTCAAGATGATCTACAGATACTGCTCCGCAGGAAATTGCAGCTTCTATTCCCCCAATTGAATAGAACTGGTTTGTGTGCAGCTTGGGTACGAGTCCGAATTTAACACCCTGCATCAATATTTTTTTTATATCGCTAACAGAAAAGTAATTTTTCTCACAGAATGCATCTATGAAAGTCGCAAGGTTGCGTTTTGCAATCTGCGGGATCATTTCATACATGATCTCCTCGAGGTATTCATCTTTGGATTTATCTTTTGGGTATGCATGAGCACCCAGGAAAGTTGCATATACATCAATGGGAAGCTCAAGATTAAGATCATTAATTACCTCGAGCATTTTGAGCTCATTTTTTGTGTTTAATCCATAGCCTGATTTAGCTTCAATTGTTGTAACACCATAGCAGACGGATGATGATATCCGTTTAACTGCAAGTTCAATCAATTCCTTTTTTGATGCTTTACGTGTAGATTTGACTGTACTGATTATTCCCCCGCCTGCTTTAGCTATCTGCTCATATGTGCTGCCTTTTATACGCATGGAAAACTCATCAGCCCGGCTTCCTGCAAAGACAAGGTGAGTGTGTGAGTCGATAAAGCCCGGAAGTACACATTTACCCCGTGCATCTATTTCACGGTTATCTTTTTTCCTGAGTCCGGCAGGTAATGACTTCCCTATCCATAATATGCGTCCATTTTCTGAGTATATGGTGGAATTCCTGAGAACACCAAGCTCAGACTGGAATTTTCCGTCTTTATATTTCCTGCCGCGGGTATGGCATGTTACAACCTGAGAAGCATTTTTTATTAATAATCCCATTGTGCAGAATAGATTTATACAAATATAGTGTATGCAAAAACATAAAAAACCCCGTTAATTTTGTTTTTTCTCATAAGTATAATTAATAAAATATGAAAAGAATTCAACCGGTAATTACCTAAATTTCACTAATTCTTCATTTGTTGATCAGAGAAATTGAAATAAAATAAAAACCCCAATCAGATTGAATGGGGTTAAATTTTAATATTTAATTATTTTAACTTAAAGTAACACCGTTACTTTATCAATAGCATCTTTTTTGTGTCAACAAAATCGTTTGTTACAAGTTTGTAGAAATAAACGCCAGATGAAAGTGAAGAAGCATCGAAAGTTATTTCGTATTTGCCTGCTGATATATCACCATTTATGAGTGTTTCAACAACTTTGCCTAAAATATCATATACATACAGTTTCGCATTGGTATTTTTAGCTATATCAAATTTTATCTTTGTTACCGGGTTAAACGGGTTAGGATAATTTGTATAAAGCTTAAATACTTTTGGTATTTCGTTTGATACCGGTTCAATCCCAACAATACCAACGGTGTACTGGAACCTGGTTGGCGGTGCTGTTGTGCCCGGTGGATTTATACCTGAGCCGCCTGCGGGTAATGTAGACACTTTTGCAGTCGGTAATGCAATATCCTGGGCAGCAAAGTAATACTGAACTGTGGTACCGTTTGCGCTGCCGGGAATTACAAATGAAAATGTATCCAGGTTCAATGCACTGTATAAAACTGATGAATATGCTGACCATGTTGTCCCGTTATCTGTACTTTTCCTGTAATATAATAAAGGTGCTTCATTTGTCCAGTTCCTTATTATTCCGTTATCAGTTATCTTTGCCTTCATTGTAATTGCTGTTGTTAAACTGGTCATAGTGAACGGCTGTGTATGCTGAATAACAGGAGTCCAGTTATCAAG
>CAZOAP010000021.1:0-21731 GCA_964577645.1 uncultured Ignavibacteriales bacterium | reverse complement strand
ACAACTATCAGTCAGGTTTTGAGGATATGGCGGGGAACTCAGAAGCCAGAATCATGTAACCCCGGGGTTTTGTAAAAATGCTGTTCTTGACAGTTCCTCAGAACTGACACTTATATTTGATAGCAGTAAACCGTCAGGTTTAAGAACCTGACGGGAACGGACGAGTGAGTTTGATAGCCGTTTGGTTACGTACATATTCCTTCAGGTTTATTTAGATCCATATGCTAACGAAAATGTATTATTCGTGTCAGTTCCTTAGAACTGACACTTAATAACTATAATGGAACAAACATCAGTCAGGTTTTGAGGATACGACGGGGAACCAGGCGTATTATAACACCGGAGCTCCACATTTCAGCAGTTTATAGATATACATATATAGTATAGAATTGCCTAAAATCTTTAATTTTAGCCTTTTTTATTAAATTATCATTTTTTGTAATTTTTAAGCATTTCCGGAAAATGTGTTAGAGGTTTTTGTTTCGGTTTAGAAGTTCTAACGCTTTTAAATTAAGTCAATTAACTTTGCAGTTTGCCATCATTCCTTTCATTGACATTAAATAAATTTTCCGCTATATTTGTCTTCTGTACCAGTAAAAATCAATCGTTTTTTGCAATTTTAGTTTATAATAATAAAATAGACCACAATCTAATCAGGACTATATTGTAATGGCATTAAAAAAGTTAAAACCGAATACACCTGCAACCAGATTTTATACAATTTCTTCATTTGAGGAAATTACAAAATCTACCCCGGAAAAATCACTGTTAAAACCATTGAAGAAATCCGGCGGCAGAAACAAC
Organism: uncultured Ignavibacteriales bacterium; assembly: GCA_964577645.1. Taxonomy (GTDB): domain Bacteria; phylum Bacteroidota; class Ignavibacteria; order Tepidaquicellales; family OLB5; genus OLB5. Next base: position 20,927 of record CAZOAP010000021.1, on the reverse strand, counting down.
ACCGGAAGGATTACTTCCAGGCGCAGGGGCGGCGGACATAAAAGAATGTACCGCATAGTTGATTTCAAAAGAGATAAAACGGGCATTGAAGGAAAAGTTGAAGCTATTGAATATGATCCAAACCGTTCAGCAAGGATCGCATTAATTAAATATTCAGATGGTGAGATTACCTATATTATTGCTCCTGATGATCTTAAAGTAGGCTCTACTATTTTATCAGGCGTAGATGCTGATATTGTTGTAGGCAATACATTACCCCTTGCAAATATACCTCTTGGAACGTTCATACATAACTTAGAATTAAAGCCGGGCAAAGGCGGACAGCTTGCCAGAAGCGCAGGCAGCTCATGCATTGTTGTGGCTAAAGATGATAAGTATACACAGATAAAGCTGCCTTCAGGTGAAGTAAGGATGATATTGAATACCTGTAAAGCAACGATCGGTGTAGTGAGCAATCTTGAACATGAGAACATATCATTGGGTAAGGCTGGCCGCTCAAGGTGGCTTGGCAGAAGACCAAAGGTAAGAGGTGTTGCGATGAACCCGGTTGACCATCCAATGGGCGGCGGTGAAGGTAAAACATCAGGCGGCGGACATCCTGTAAGTCCATGGGGTTTACCTGCAAAGGGCTACAAAACAAGGAAGAAGAAAAACGAGTCAAACAAATTCATAGTAAAGAGAAGAAAGTAATTTATATATTAAATGCCAAGATCACTTAAAAAAGGACCGTTCATAGATCCGAAACTTCTTAAAAAAGTTGAAGAGCTTAATAAAGCAAATCAAAAGAAGGTTTTAAAGACCTGGTCCAGGTCAACAACTATAACACCGGATTTTGTTGGACACACATTTGCAGTACATAACGGCAATAAATTCGTTCCTGTTTTTGTTTCAGAAAACATGGTTGGACACAAGCTTGGTGAGTTTTCACCGACAAGGATCTTCAGGACCCACTCAGGCAACAGGAAAGACGAAAAATAAAAAGTCAGCTGCAGCTAAATAAGTAACTCACTAATAAAGATTTTATATAAAGAGCAGGATTAATATTAAAGTATAATGGAAGCAAGAGCAATAAAAAGATATATACAGAGCTCCCCCAGGAAAATGAGGCTGGTTGTTGATCTCATCAGGGGTAAAGCGGTTAACGAAGCATTGAACATACTTCACTTTTCGCCTAAACACGGCTCTAAGGTTGTTGAAATGACCTTAAGGTCTGCAGTATCAAACTTATCAAACAAGCTTGAAACAGGCAGGATAGAGGAAAAAGATATTTTTGTTAAAACCGTTTACGTAAATGGCGGCCCTGTTTTAAAAAGAATGCTTCCTGCACCGCAGGGCAGAGCGTACAGGGTAAGGAAACGTTCTAACCACTTAACAATTGTTGTTGCAGAAAAAGAACAGAAGTAAGAAATAAATTTTATAGAAACAAGCAGCTTCACAAATAAAAAAAATAATTTTCATATTTAAAGGGAGATTCATTTGGGACAAAAGACACATCCGGTAGGTTTCAGAGTCGGAGTCATTAACGGTTGGGATTCAAGCTGGTATGACGATAAGAGCTTTGCTACAAAGCTTATGGAAGATAATATGATCCGCGGTTATATCAGGAAGAGATTTGATAACGCCGGTATATCAAAGATAGAAGTTGAAAGAACTCCCAAGAAGATAACGTTAACTATTCACACATCAAGGCCCGGTTATGTTATCGGTAAAAGCGGTAAGGAAATTACCCATCTTGAAGGCGAATTAAAAAAAGTTACCAATAAAGATATTAAGGTATTAGTTACAGAAATAAAAAAACCTGAGCTTGACGCTCATCTTGTAGCTGAAAATATTGCTAACCAGATATCCAACAGGGTATCTTACAGAAGAGCTATAAAAACAGCTATTGCTTCAAGTATGAGAATGGGAGCAGAAGGTATTAAGATCTATGTTGGCGGCAGGCTAAATGGCGCTGAAATTGCCAGGGCTGAACAGTTCAAAGAAGGAAGAATTCCGCTGCAGACCATCAGAGCTAACATTGATTACGCAAGTTTAGCAGCAAGTACAATTTACGGTAAGATAGGTGTTAAGGTTTGGATCTGTATTGGCGATAAGCTGATAAGAAAATAATAACTCAAATAAGAATTTTTAGAATTTTTTTTGTTTAGGAGAGTGTTTTTATGGCTTTAATGCCAAAAAGAGTAAAATTCAGAAAAGCGCACAGAGGCAGAAGAGCCGGTAAAGCTACGCGCGGTTTCACAGTTTCCTTCGGCAATTTCGGTTTGAAGGCTATGGAACCGGCATGGATCACACAGAGACAGATAGAAGCAGCCAGGGTTGCTATTACCAGAGAAATGAAGCGTGACGGTAAAGTATGGATAAGGATATTCCCTGATAAGCCGTTCACCAAGAAGCCGCTTGAAACAAGGATGGGTAAAGGTAAAGGCGCTCCTGAATACTGGGTAGCTGTTGTAAAGCCTGGTACTATTATGTTTGAAGTAGGCGGCGTGACTAAGAAGATAGCCGAAGAAGCTATCAGGCTTGCAGCACACAAGCTTCCAATAAGGACCAAGTTTGTTGTAAGGCACGATTACTCAGAATAAGAAAAGAGTCATAATTTTTATCACAGGTTTTAAAAAGGCAATAACAATATTTATTTAGAATGAAATACTACGAAATAAAAACACTATCAACTGAAGATCTGAATAACAGGCTTAAGGAAGAGTATGAAGGTCTCGAGAATCTCAGGTTCCAGAAATCAATCGGGCAGCTTGAGAACTTTAAAGGCATACAGAACACTAAAAAACTTATTGCCAGGATCCATACAGTTCTGCAAGAAAGAGAATTATCAGATAAAAAGGATAAATAATTAACTAATGAGCGAAAATTTAGAACAAGTTAATAATACACCGGATGTTTCTCCAGCTCCTGCAGCTAGCAGCGAGGCTATTAACGATTCATCGGTAAAAAGAGGAAGAAGAAAGACCCGTATTGGCAAGGTTGTCAGCAATAAAATGGATAAAAGCATTATTGTTGCTATTGAAAGAAGGATCATTCATCCTATATACAAAAAATATTTCAAGAAGACTACCAAGTTTATGGCTCATGACCAGAATAACGTTGCTAACATAGGCGATATAGTCAAGATCATGGAAACCAGGCCGCTTAGCGCCAGGAAAAGATGGAGATTAGTCGAAGTAATCGAAAAAGTAAAATAATATTATATATCTAGGATTATAAAATGGTTCAGGAAGAAACAAATTTAGTTGTTGCTGATAATTCAGGTGCCAAAAAAGTAAGATGCATCAGGGTTTTAGGCGGTTCAGACAGAAGGTATGCAGGTGTTGGTGACCTGATAGTGGTTTCTGTGAAATCTGCTATCCCCGGCGGTAACGTTAAAAAGGGTGAAGTTTCAAAAGCTGTTATTGTAAGGACCAAAAAAGAAACAAGAAGAAAAGACGGCTCATATATAAGGTTTGATGAAAATGCTGCAGTTCTGATAAATGCAGAAAATGAACCCCGCGGTACCCGTATTTTCGGTCCCGTTGCAAGAGAGCTGAGAGAAAAACAGTTTATGAAGATCATTTCATTAGCCCCGGAGGTATTATAAGATGACAAAATTAAGAAAGAACGATAAAGTAAAAGTAATTTCCGGTAATAACAGAGGCAAAGAGGGAAAGATCTTAAAGATCTACCGCTCTACCGATAAAGTTATTGTTGAAGGTGTTAATATCATAAAAAGACATACTAAGCCCAACCAGAAGAATCCACAGGGCGGAATTACACAAAAAGAAGCGCCAATACAGGTATCGAACGTTATGCTGATAGACCCCAAAGCAGGTGAACCCACCAGGCTAGGTGTACAGGTAATTGAAGAAGGTAACGGAAAAAAGAAAAGAATGAGATACGGTAAAAAAAGCGGCGAAATTATTATAAGTTAAAAGTATAATTTATTCATATAGATGGCTAACGAGAAAAAAGAAAAGAAAACAGCAAAAACCGATAAACAGGACGATGTAAAAGGCAAGAAGCCTGCTAAGAAATCCGAAGAAAAAGAAGTTTTTGTTGAGGAAAAGATCCCTGTAAGACTGCAGGAAGTTTACAAAAGTGATGTTGTGAAAACACTTTCCAAACAGTTCGGTTACAAGAACCCGTTACAGGTTCCTAAACTTGAAAAGATATCTGTGAACGTTGGTGTTGGTGCAGCTACACAGGACCCGAAAATAGTAGATGTAATTGTTAAGGACCTTGAAAATATTGTTGGACAGAAACCTGTTGTTGCCAAAGCAAAGAAATCCGTATCTAACTTTAAGTTAAGAGAAGGGATGAAAATAGGCGCTAAGGTAACTTTAAGGAAAGCCAGAATGTATGAGTTCCTTGATAAGCTGATAAATGTAGCTATTCCAAGGATAAGGGATTTCAGGGGTGTGCCGGATAAATCATTTGACGGCAACGGTAACTATACACTCGGAGTTAAAGAGCATGTTATCTTTCCGGAAATAAATATTGATGCTGTTACAAAACAGTTCGGTATGGATATAACCTTTGTTACATCAGCTAAAACTGATGATGAAGCAAGAGAGCTTTTAAGGGCATTCGGAATGCCGTTCGTTAAAAAAGAAGTATCACAAAATTAAACCAAGCAATAACTAATTTACAGGAGTAAATATTGGCAAAAACATCACAAATAGCCAGGGAAAATAAGAGAAAAAAATTAGTAGAAAAGTACGCCGAAAAAAGAAAAGAACTTAAGGCTAAAGGCGATTATGATGCGTTAACAGAGCTTCCCCGCAACAGTAACCCGATAAGGTTACATAACAGGTGTGCTGTAACAGGCAGGGCAAGAGGGTTCTACAGGAAGTTTGGCCTATCAAGGCTTACTTTCAGGAAAATGGCACTTGAGGGAAAGATCCCCGGCGTTAAAAAAGCCAGCTGGTAGAGCAGCAGTTTCTCCCGGAAATTAAGTATCAGTTTGTAATAATTAAAAAGTAAAATAAAGTATATAATGTATACCGATCCAATAGCAGATTATTTAACAAGAATAAGGAACGCACAGAAAGCCAAAAAGAAATCTGTAGAAATTCCGGCATCCAAACTTAAAGTAAAGATAACCGAAATTTTAAACAAGAACGGATTTATAGGCGAGTATAATGTTGCTGAAACCAAAAATAAACAGGGTAACATTGTTATCAAGTTAAAATATGTTAACAGTGACGGCGTAATATTAGGTCTCGAAAGAGTAAGCCGCCCGGGTATTCGCAAGTATGTTGAAACAAGTGATATACCTAAGGTGCTTAACGGTCTTGGAATAAATATTGTATCAACATCAAAAGGATTGATGACCGATAAAGAAGCCAGGAAGCTTGGCGTTGGCGGTGAAGTTCTATGCAGCATTTGGTAATTTTTTATAATAAAGTTTAAGATTTAAAACAACAGAGATAAATGTCAAGAATAGGTAAAAAACCGGTTAAAATATTAAAAGGCGTTAAAGTTGAAAAATCAGGTGATAACATCCTGGTGAACGGACCCAAGGGTTCATTAAGCCTGTATGTAAATCCTGTAATAAAATCAGAGATAAGGGAAGACGAGATCGAGTTTACACGCGGATCAGATCTTAAGAGAGAAAAATCACTGCACGGATTATATGCTATACTTGTGAAAAACATGATAAGCGGTGTTTCCGAAGGTTTCAGTAAAAAGCTGGAATTGGTAGGTATCGGTTACCGTGCTGAAATAAAGCAGGGACTTTTATACCTGAACCTTGGATTTTCTCATCCTATAATTTTTACAGCACCTGAAGGAATTAAAATAGATGTACTAAGTGATACGTCTGTACAGATATCCGGTATTGATAAACAGCTTGTTGGGCTTGTAGCTGCAAAGCTGAGATCATTGAAGAAACCTGAACCGTATAAAGGCAAGGGGATCAAGTATGAAGGTGAATTCATCAGAAGAAAAGCCGGTAAGGCAGCAGCAAAATAATCTTAAATTCACCGTTTAACTAAAAGTACAGGAAAATAAATATTTAGCAAGAATGCCGACAAAAACAAGATTAACACCAAGAGAGAAAATTAAGCTTAGACTCAGAAAAAAGATAATAGGTACTGCAGAGGTTCCAAGGTTAGCTATATTCAGAAGCATAAATAATATCTATGCACAGCTTGTTGATGATATTAACGGTAAAACACTGTGTTCAGTAGCATCAACAGCAAAAGATGTTAAGGGAAGCGCCACCGGAAAAGTAACCAAAACAGATAAGAGCAAGCTTGTAGGCAAAAGAATTGCCGAAAAAGCTGCTGAAAAAAACATTTCAAAAGTTGTTTTCGACAGGAATGGCTACCTTTATCACGGTAGAGTTAAAGCAATAGCTGAAGCTGCACGTGAAGCGGGGTTAAAATTCTAGTCTCTTGAAAATTAGCGGCCCTAACTCTAAATGAAATAAGTAATTATTCTCTCGGGTCGTCTAATGGCAGGACAGCGGCCTTTGGAGCCGTTAGTGGAGGTTCGAATCCTCCCCTGAGAACTGAAATCTTTGAAATATTAACATATTGTGGATTTTTATATTTTTTTTATATATATTTGTAATTAGAATCGTTTAGAAAATATCGTTTAATGGCAAAAAAAGTAAAAGCAGGCGAATTACAGTTAAAAGATAAACTGGTCTACATAGGCAGAGTAGCTAAAGTAGTTAAAGGCGGAAGAAGATTCAGTTTTACATCAGTTATCGTAGCAGGTGACGGAAACGGTCACGTAGGTATAGGACTTGGTAAAGCTAATGAAGTTTCGGCAGCTATTGCAAAAGGTTCAGAAGATGCAAGAAAAAATCTTGTATTTGTACCTTTAAGAAAAGGTACTTTACCGCACGAAGTTATCGGTAAATATGGAGCAGGTAAAGTGCTGTTAAAACCCGCTACACCAGGTACCGGATTAATAGCAGGCGGCGGTGTAAGAGCGGTTCTTGAAGCAGCAGGTATCCAGGATGTTTTAACCAAATCACTCGGGTCATCAAACCCGCATAATTTAGTTAAAGCTACAATGAACGCATTAAGGAACATTTTTGATGCAAAGACACTTGCATCAAGAAGAGGTACCGATCTGCAAACAATTTTCATGAATTAATCAGAGGATAGGATAAGTTAAAATGGCAAAAATTAAGGTAAAACAGATAGCAAGCACAATTGACAGGCCTAAACACCAGAAACGTGTTATTGAAGCATTGGGTTTAGGAAAGATTTCGAAAACAAAGGAACACAATGATACTCCGCAGATCAGGGGTATGATCTTTAAAGTAAAGCATTTAGTAGAAGTTACTAACTAAGATATTCATTCAGTATCGAAATAATCATGAAAGACGTCATCGTGATTAAAGTAGAGATAGGATGATTTAAACAACATTAATAAACATTATAGGAGGAAAAAAAGTAATGTTAAAACATTTTCTAGCAGTTATGTTACTGTTTGTGATGGGTGTGGGTGCTTTTTCACAGTCCATTCCAAGCGGAACTGGTAGATACACAGCTTTAGGCAGTTCACCTTTCATTCTGGATGCATCAACAGATATATTTAACAATCCAGCTTGGAACAATTACTACAGGAATTATGCATTCGGCGATTTAAATCAATTTGGCGAAAACGACAACTTTGATGGTAATGCCGGTGTTACATTCGGTGTTGGTAAAAAATGGAATCTTGGTATGATAATAAACAAAAGACAGGATCGTTGGAGCGAGTTTAACAGGGATACATTGAGACCTGCTAACTCACCAATAGTTCCGTTCATGGGTCTTATTGGTACATCATTGAACAAGAATTTCCATATCGGCCTTGCTCCATATGTTTCAATGGGCAAATCAGAATTCACAGATACAGCAGGTAATGTTGTGCTCACAAATACTTCATCATCTTTAGGCGCTAACTTAGGCTTTATGTATCTGATCAAAAAAGGTTGGGTTGAAGGTACATTCATGTTCAGAATGAATAAGTTCAAGAATGAAGGAACAGCAACCGGTTTTACATCAACCACTGATAACAGCGGCGGTATTGAATTCGGTGCAAATTTCAGAGCATGGATCTATCCAACAACAGGCAGCAAAGTAGCTGTTGTGCCGGTTTTAGGTTTTTCAACCTACAGCTTCCAGCCAAAAGGTTCAGTTACATCAGGCGGAACAACTGTTAGTGTTACCGGATTAAACTATAGCTTTATGAGAATTAACGCTGGCGTTGGTTTAAACTGGCCAATTATGGATGATATCCAGATTGCTGGTGGTGTTACAGCTTCTTATAACACATTTAAATCAGATAGCGGTGCTGTTGAGAATAAAGGAACAGATTTCATCGCTCCTGCATTCAACATGGCTTTAGAAACAAGAATTACCGACTGGATAACAGCAAGATTAGGCTTCAACAAGTCAATTAACAGTTCCAAGTTTGAAAACAATACACAGTCAGTTACAAACTTGCTTTCAAACGATGCAGCTTCAACTGTTAACCTTGGTGCTGGTTTCCATTTCGGCAGATTCAGCGTTGACGCAACAGTTAGCGAAAGATGGTTGAAACAGGGTCCAAACTTTGTTTCAGGTCAGAATACCGATTTATTTGGTATAATCTCAGCATCATATAACTTCGCTAAGTAAATTAATATTTTAATATAAATTTAGGCCCCTCGTAGAAATACGAGGGGTCTTTATTGTAAGACTTTAGGAAAAGATAATGGACGTTTTAAGCAATCTAAAATACGCAGAAGGTTCAAAGAAAAAGAGAAAAAGGATCGGAAGAGGTGTTGGTTCCGGACATGGAAAAACATCAACCAGAGGTATGAATGGCCAGGGATCACGCTCAGGCAGCGGTGTCAGAGCATGGTTTGAAGGTGGCCAGATGCCGATTCAGAGAAGGCTTCCTAAATTCGGATTTACAAATCCGGGAAGAGTTGAATTTCAAGTTTTAAATCTTGGTAAATTGCAGGGCTTTTTTGATAAAGGAAAGATCAGCGACCAGAATTTAAACCCTGAAATATTATACAAGCTTGGAATAATTTCCAACAGTAAGAAGCCTCTTAAGGTACTTGGTGAAGGTGAATTTAAACAGAAACTGGAAATAAGCGCTCATAAGTTCAGTAAAACTGCGCTCGATAAGATCGAAAAAAGCGGGGGTAAGGCAATCACTCTATGAGCAGTTTTGTAGACAGTTTTAGAAATATATTTAAAATTCAGGAACTAAGACAAAGGATAATATTCACAGTATTACTCCTTATTGTCGTTAGAATAGGTGCCCACATAACATTACCCGGTATTGATACGGGATTGCTTGCTGAGGCTACCAAAAATCAATCCGATAATACTCTCTTTGGATTATATGACCTTTTTGTTGGAGGTGCTTTTAAGAACGCAGCATTATTTGCACTGGGCATTATGCCCTATATCAGTGCTTCTATTATCATCCAGCTTTTAGGCGCAGTTGTACCTTACTTCCAGAAGCTCCAGAAAGAAGGAGAGACCGGAAGAAAGAAGATCAACCAGCTTACAAGGTACGGAACAGTTCCCGTTGCGCTTATGCAGGCATGGGGTGTAAGTGTTCAGCTTAAGAGCAGGAACGTTGCAGGCGTAAGTATTGTATCACCTGATGTATCACCGGTACTATTTGCAATATCATGCATAGTACTTATGACAGCAGGCACAATATTCATGATGTGGCTTGGTGAACAGATCACTGAACGCGGTATAGGTAACGGTATTTCACTTATAATTTTTGTCGGTATCATTGACAGGCTTCCATATGCATTCCTTGATGAATATCAGGTTGTAGCATCAGGAGCAAGAAGCATCATAGTAGAATTAATTATTATAGCGGGTCTTGTATTTATAATTGCAGGTGTTGTTTTGGTGACCCAGGCAATGAGGAGGATACCCGTTCAATATGCAAAACGTGTTGTAGGAAGAAAAATATACGGCGGTGTAACACAGTACATACCGCTCAGAGTTAACCAGGCAGGTGTTATGCCTATTATCTTTGCACAGTCAATCATGTTCGTACCAAATACAATATTGACCTTCTTCCCGAACAGCCAGTTCATGCAGGATATATCAAAGTATTTTGATCATACAAGCTTGGTATATGCATTCTTTTACGGTTCACTGATAGTGTTCTTCACATATTTTTACACAGCTATCGCTTTCAACCCAAAGGATGTATCAGATAATATGAAAAAGCAGGGCGGATTTGTGCCGGGTGTAAGACCGGGTAAAGCTACATCAGATTTTATAGATAATATTTTAACAAAGATCACGCTGCCGGGTTCAATATTTTTGGCAATAATTGCTATCATGCCCGCATTCATTGCTCAGGCAGGTGTGACACAAGGCTTAGCTCAGTTCTTTGGCGGAACAAGCTTGCTGATAGTTGTTGGTGTTGCTCTTGATACTCTACAGCAAATTGAATCGCACCTGGTAATGAGACATTATGACGGTTTCATGAAGAGCGGCAAGATAAAGGGCAGAAGAGGATAGAATTTAATTGGTTAAAACTGCTGGCGAAATTGATGCTGTCAGAGAAAGCAGTTCTATAGTAGGTGGTGTTCTTTCATATATAGCTAAATTCCTGAAACCTGGTATAACAACTCTTGAAATTGATAAGCTTGTTGAAGATTATATCAGATCAAAAGACGGAATTCCGGCGTTTAAAGGTTACAAAGTTCATAAAAATGTCTTTCCTGCAAGTTCCTGCATATCGATCAATGAAGAAGTAGTTCATGGTATCCCGGGCGAAAGAAAACTTATTGATGGTGATATTGTAAGCATAGATGTTGGTGTTAAGAAGAATGGTTATTATGGTGACGGAGCAAAAACTTTTGCTGTTGGTGAAGTATCTCCGGCAAAGAAGAAACTCCTGAAGATCGCGGAAGAAAGTCTTTATCTTGGGCTTGAAAACGCCAGGGACGGAAACTTCATCAACGATGTATCGCTGGCAATTCAGCAGCATGTAGAATCAGCTGGATTTTCAGTTGTCAGGGATCTTGTTGGACACGGTATAGGAAAGCAGCTTCATGAAGAGCCTCCTATCCCGAATTACTACAATAACGGTTACAGGGCAAAGCTTAAAGAAGGCATGACCGTTGCAATTGAACCGATGGTAAATTACGGCACATACAAGGTTAAAGTTTTAAGCGATAAATGGACATATGTAACAGCTGATGGCAAGCCAAGCGCTCATTTTGAACACTCAATACTGGTAACAAAAGGGCAGCCTGAAATTTTAACAATAGAGAACTAAAGCAATTTAATGGCAAAGCAGGGAACTATAAAAGTCGATGGAATTATTACTGATACTCTGCCAAACGCAGCATTTAAAGTAAAACTTGAAAACGGGCATGAAATAATTGCACATATTTCAGGTAAAATGAGAATGAATTTCATCAAGATCCTTGAAGGGGATAAAGTATCAGTAGAACTTTCTCCGTATGACCTGACAAGAGGAAGAATAACCTACAGGTATAAATAATTTATTACAGGTATCATTATTATTAAGATAATATAATAAAAGCTTAAAGAGGTAACTAAAATGAAAGTAAGAAGCTCGGTAAAGAAAATGTGTGAACACTGCAAGATCATCAAGAGAAAAGGTGTTTTAAGAGTAATTTGTAAAAACCCGAAACATAAACAAAGACAGGGATAATTAATTTATCAGGAGTAATATTAATTGGCAAGAATAGCAGGAATTGATCTTCCAAAAAACAAAAGAGTAGTAATAGGTTTACAGTCAATCTTCGGTATCGGTAAAACAACCTCCGAAAAAATACTGGAAAGAACCGGTATAAGCCAGGATAAAAAAGTCGCTGACTTAACTGATGATGAAGTGAACCAGATACGTAATATCATTACTTCAGAAATTAAAGTTGAAGGTGCGCTTAAAACTGAAGTTCAGAATAATATCAAAAGGCTCATGGATATTGGCTCAAACAGGGGCAAAAGGCACAGAAGAGGCCTGCCTGTTAGAGGACAAAGAACCAAGACCAATGCAAGGACAAGAAAAGGTAAGAGAAAAACAGTTGCAGGCAAGAAAAAAGCTGCTTCCAAGAAATAATCTTTCACTTTTCATAGTAAAGTAATTGAAAGCTTAATAAATATATAATGACACAACCAGTAAAAAAGACTAAAAAGAAAACTATCGTTGAATCCACAGGTGTGGCGCATGTTAAGGCTACATTCAATAATGTTATTGTAACACTGACCGATATTCAGGGTAATACAATTTCATGGGCTTCATCAGGTAAAATGGGTTTCAAGGGTTCAAAGAAAAACACTCCTTTTGCTGCACAGGTTGCTGCAGAAAGCGCTGCTAAAACAGCACTGGATGCCGGCTTAAGAAAAGTGGATGTGTTCATAAAAGGACCTGGATCCGGCCGTGAAGCTGCGGTAAGATCACTGCAGACAACAGGACTTGAGATATTGAGCATTAAGGATATCACACCAATTCCGCACAACGGATGCAGGCCGCCCAAAAGAAGAAGAGTTTAAAAAGAATAAAATTAATATATCTATAAATGGCAAGATACACAGGACCAAGCTGCAAACTTTGCAGAAGAGAAAAAACTAAATTATTTCTGAAGGGTACTAAGTGTTTCACTGAAAAATGTCCCCTTGAGAGGAAAAATTATGCGCCGGGTCAGCATGGACTTTCAAGAAGAGCAAAAGTCTCTGATTACTCCATTCAGCTGAGAGAAAAGCAGAAAGTGAAAAGAACGTATGGTGTTTTGGAAACACAGTTCAGGAATTACTTTGAGCTGGCTTCCAAACAAAAAGGCAGAACAGGTGAGAACCTGGTAAAGCTTCTTGAAAGAAGACTTGATAATATTGTTTACCGTTCAGGTTTAGCTCCTTCAAGAAAAGCTGCAAGACAGCTTATTCTGCATAAGCATTTTAAAATAAACGGTAAATCTGTTAATATCCCTTCGTTTCTTTTAAGGGCTGGAGATTCAATCCAGGTTAACGATAAGAGCAAACAGGTAAAAGTATTCCATGAATCTATGAAGCGTGTTAAAGATGATATGCTGCCATCATGGATATCTGTTGATAAATCCGCTTTAAAAGGAACACTCTTGGCTATTCCGGAAAGAATAGATATTCCGTTTACAGCCAACGAACAATTAATAGTTGAATTATATTCAAAATAAAAATAAACATGATAAATCAATATATCCAGTTCCCTGAAAAATTAGAATTAGAAAAAGAAACAAATACCCGATATTTCGGCCGCTTTACAATTCAGCCGCTCGAAAAAGGTTACGGTATTACCCTTGGTAATGCCCTGAGAAGAGTTCTGATTTCTTCTTTACCGGGTACTGCTATTACAGGGATCAAAATAAATAACGTTCCCCATGAATTTACAACAATCAAAGATGTTGTAGAAGATGTATCTGAGATAATACTGAATTTAAAAGAGGTCAGGTTCAAGCAGAATATCAAAAGTGCCAATAAAGTTGAGCTTAGGCTTAAGGGTCCTTTGGATTTCATTGCAAGACACATACAGGAAGCTACAGAAGACTTTGAAGTTCTTAACCCCAATCACCGTATAGCTACTTTAAACAAGAATGCAGATGTAAGCATTACTTTAAAGATAGGCTCCGGTATAGGTTATGTCCCTTCAGAGGAGAATAAAGATCCTGAGCAGGACCTGTTAATGCTGCCTATCGATTCTATATTCACTCCGATAAAAAATGTAAAATACGATGTATTGAATACAAGGGTTGGACAGAAGACTGATTATGAAAAGCTTGTACTTGATATAACCACTGACGGAACAATAATTCCCGTAGACGCATTAACTCAGGCTGCAGCTATTCTTAACGAACATGTTGCTATGTTCGAGAACTTTGGTAAAGTTACCGAAGAGAAAAAGGCACCTGTTAAAGATGAAGAGACAGAATTTGCAAGGATCAGGAAAATGCTTCTCACAAACGTTGATGAGCTTAAGCTTTCAGTCCGTGCACAGAACTGCCTGCGCTCAGCAAATATAAAGACACTTGGCGATCTTGTAAGACACCAGGAAGTTGAAATGCTGCAGTTCAGGAACTTCGGCAGGAAATCACTTGCAGAGCTTGGTGAAATACTCCAGGAAAACGGACTTTCATTCGGTATGGATGTAGATAAATACATAAAAGAAGAAAACTAAAATTAAAAGCTGGATTGAACTGATATGATACACAGAAGAAAAGGCAGAAAATTAAAAAGAACCGCTACCCATAAGCATGCATTGCTTGCGAATCTATCGGTTGCGTTAATTAAACATAAAAAAATTCAGACTACTTTAGCTAAAGCTAAGGAGTTAAGGCTTTATATTGAGCCAATGATAACCAAATCAAGGGCAGCTTTAAATTCAAAAAGCTCAAAACCTGAAGTTGGCGTTCATTTAAGAAGAGAAGTTAACAAATACCTCCAGGATAAAGGCGCTATTACAACTTTATTTGAGGAAATAGCACCCAAGGTAATAAACCGCAATGGCGGCTATACCAGGGTTCTTAAGATAGGCAGAAGACAGGGTGACGGCGCAGAAATAGCGTTCATAGAGTTGGTTGATTATAATATGGAACAGGCAGCAAACCAGCCTGATAGTACTGAAAAAGATACTAAGGATAAATCAAAAGCCAAGACAACAGCTAAAACTACTGCTAAATCAACAGCTAAAGGCAAAACGGCAAAGACAAAGACCGCCAAAACTACTAAAAAAGCGGCAACTGAAACTGATACCAAGAAGACTGCAAAAGGGAAAAAGAAAAAAGAGGCTGCTGAGTAATTAATATAATAAAAGGTAAGCTGCACTTATCAGATTAATGAAAATAACAACAGCTGAATTTGTAAATAGCGTATCAGATCTTAACCAGCTTCCGACTGCTCATTTACCTGAAATTGTATTTATTGGCCGTTCTAATGTAGGTAAATCTTCACTGATAAATAAGATCTGTAACAAAGCAAAACTGGCCAAGACCAGTTCAGTACCCGGCAGGACCAGGATGCTGAATTACTACCTTATCAACGAAGAATTCTATTTTGTTGATCTGCCCGGATACGGCTATGCCAAAGTGCCTGAACAGATAAAGACCGGGTGGCGCAAGCTTGTAGAAGAATATATCAGTACAAGGAAGAATATAAAGCTTGTTTTTGAGCTTATGGATTCAAGACATGATCCTACTTATCTTGACCAGTTAATGGTTAACTGGCTTGAATACTACGAGATTAATTATGCAATTGTCCTTACAAAAGCAGATAAAATATCTGCCAATAAAATGGAAAGACAGATCTACCGTACCAGCAAGATAGTCAGCAATGACGAGCTTTGCAAGGATTATGTGCCTTTTTCAGCAATTACAGGCGAAGGTAAAGATACTGTCAATAAGCTTATTACAGAAAGTCTGATTTCATAAACCAATAAACCGGAGATATCTTTGCTTAAAAAAAAGATATTCACCCCGGGACCCACTCAGGTCCATCCCGATGTTTTAAAAGCTACAATATCGTTTGATACTTACCACAGAAGCCAGGATTTCAAGGCCTTCTACAGCGGATTAAATTCAAAACTCAAAAATATTTTTCAAACCAGGCAGTACCTTAATGTTCTAACAACATCCGGTACCGGTGCACTGGAAACTGCCGTGCAGAATTTCTGCAGCCCGGGTGATAATGTTCTTTATATCAACCAGGGAAGGTTTGGCGCAAGGTGGGGTGCTATCTGCAAAGCATATAACCTGAACACTGCTGAACTGTATATTGATTACGGCAAGGCTGCTGAAGTTTCGGACCTTGAAAATGTTAATTTTACAAACATATCTTGTGTATTTTTAACTCATACAGAAACTTCGACAGCAACTCTGAGTGATATTAAATCACTGACAGAATATATAAAAAGTAAATGCAGCGCGCTCATAATAGTTGATGCTGTTACTTCTGTTGGTGCAATTGAATTCAGAATGGATGACTGGAATATTGATGTTGCTGTATCCGCATCACAAAAAGGCCTGATGACACAGCCCGGTATTGCAATTATAGCCTATAGCGAAGCAGCAAAAGATAAAATGATGGATAACCCCATGCCAAGATATTTCTTTGACCTGAGGAAAGAGCTTAAATCAACCCAGGAAGATGGTTTTACTATGTGGACACCTGCAGTCGGTTTATTCTACGGTGTTGATAAAGCATGTGATATTATTTTAAGTGAAGGGCTTGAGAATAAATGGAAACGCACCCACGAAATTGCAGAGTATTTCAGGAATTCATCGCTGAGCAATGGTTTTGGACTCTTCTCTTCTCACCCAAGTGATTCGCTCACAGCAATTACTCTGCCTGATGGTATTCCCACAGGTAAGCTGATAAAGGCGATGAGAGAAAATTATGGTGTGCATATGGCAAACGGCCAGGCAGAAATGAATGATAAAATTGCCAGAATATCACATATGGGTGACCTTGAACTTGATGATTTTAAAGAACTTAACACACTGCTTGTAACAGAATTCAATAAACTTAAATAAACCGGTTTAATTTGAAATCAAATGTAAACATTTATCTTGCTGATGAACTCCATCCAAAAGGTATTGGTTTATTAAAGAGAACATTTCATGTGTACGATCTTAAAGGCCTTATAAATGATTTGCTGCTGAAAAAACTACTGACCCTTTCCAAAATTTCAAAATCAAATAAAGACGCATTAATCATCCGTTCAGTACGTAACATTGATAAACAGTTCATAAAGGAAATCGCTTCAAAAACCAATATTAAACTTATTTGTACTGTATCAGCGGGTTTTGATAATATTGATATCTCATCATGCAGAAAGTATACAATAGATGCTATGAACGTTGCCGGCGCTAACAGTACATCAGCAGCTGAATTTACATTTGCTGCTATCCTTGCAATTACTAAAAATATAATTCCTGCATCAAGTGACATGAAAAAGGGTGTGTTTGATTACAGGAGGTATAGTAACACAGAGCTATACGGTAAAACCATTGGTATCATTGGAGTAGGCAGGATTGGCTCAAAAGTAGCAAAGTTAGCACGTGCATTTGGAATGAATATTCTTGGCAATGATATAGACCCTAAGGTAAAACAGAAATATTCATTTATTAAATTTATATCACTCAATAAGCTGCTGGCTGGATCAGATATTATTACAATACATACACCTTTAAATAGCACTACAGAAAATATCATAAATAAAAATAATTTAAAGTTATTTAAGAGATCATCAACACTCATTAACTGCTCACGCGGAGGAACGGTAGATGAGATTGCACTGATCGATTCACTTAAAAAAAATAAACTGCATTATTCCGCTGTTGATGTGTTCAAAAGTGAACCATCATTCAATAAAAATTTTACTAAGCTGAATAATGTACTTCTCTCACCGCACCTTGCAGGCAAAACCGCTGAAAGCAGGCAGAGAATGGGACTGGAAGCAGCCAAAAAAGTGACAGATTATTTTTTTAAACGGGTTAATAAGCATAAATTAGTTTATTGAAATACACAAGAAAAATCAGTAAATTTGGTAAATTAAGCAATTTTTGGGAGGTTTAATGAAGTTCACTGTTAAGAGCAATGATCTCATCAGCGCTATAAATAAAGTTATTTCTGTAACACCAACTAGATCCACACTGCCTATACTCAGTAATTTATTTTTTAATCTGGAAGGCAAAGAGCTTACCATAATTGGTTCTGATCTTGAAGTATATATTGAGATCAAAATTAACGTTGATGGTAAAAGCGATGGACAGGTTGCACTGCCTGCCAAAAAGCTTGAAACTCTGCTGCAGAACCTCTCAGGCAAAGAGCTGAGTATAGACCTGCAGAACGGTTATAAGACTATCATTAAGACCAAAGGCGGCAAATGGACGCTTACCGGGGAAGACCCCAATGACTTCCCGATGCCTGCAGAAGTTGAAGGCTCAAAGGAAATTGATATTGCAGGAATATTGATCTCCAGGTACCTGCCAAAAGCAATTCATGCAGCCAGCACTGATGAGCTGAGAAGAAGCATGAACGGTGTATTCTTTGAAATTAAAAAAGGTGAGTTCAAAGTAGTATCAACTGACGGCCACAGGCTTGTTAAAATAATCAACAATAACTTTGATTATTCCGGTAATAAAACCAGCATGCTTGTACCTATAAAGACCTGCCAGCTGATGACAAAGCTCTTTAAATCAAAAGCCGGTGCAGAAACTGATACAGACAGCACGAAATCAGATGATGAGAGTGATATCCAGAAAGTTTCAATTTTCTTTAGTAATGAATTTTTGAAATGTTCTTTCGGGAATATTACAATACACTCAAGGCTGATAGATGATACATTCCCTAATTATGAATCAGTAATTCCAAACGATAACGAAAAAATACTAAAGGTAACCAAAAATGAGCTTATAGGTGCAGTAAAAAGAAGCATTATCATGTCAGACCAGGTTACCAATAAAACATCATTCAACATAAACGAGAGTGAGCTTAAGGTCCGTGCTGCAAATAATGAATACGGAACAGATGCAGATGAAACAATAGAATGCAGCTACACTGAAAGTGATGAGTTTGATATTGCGTTCAACGGTAAATACCTGCTGGAAGCAATACAGCTGTTTGAATCAGATGAATTGCTCTTTGATTTCAGCACACCGCTTAAGGCTGCAATTATCAGACCCTCTGAGCAGGCTGAAAACGAAGACCTTATGATGCTGGTTATGCCTGTTAGAAATATCTGATAGGGCAAGTGTGAACTATGCTTCTTGATGAACTGCAGCTTATAGATTTTAAAAATTACAGTAATTGTTCTTTCTCATTCAGCCCCAAACTGAATTTTATTTACGGTGAAAACGGCAACGGTAAAACCAATATACTCGAAGCAATATCAATGCTGTGCTATACCAAAAGCTTCCTATCAAATACAGAAACGGACTGCGTAAAATACGGCAGCGAAGCTTTCGAGATAATAGGCGATTACACAAACAGGGTTGAAAGCAAAAATAAAGTTAAGTTCATTTATCACAAAGAGGAAAACAATAAATTACTATTATGTGATAATGAAAAAGTAACCCGCTCAAATGATTTTATCGGCAGGTTCCCGCTTGTAGTGCTTTCGCCGTATGACCTGAAGCTTACTACAGGCACACAACAGGATAGAAGAAGGAATTTTGACTTATTGATATCACAGGTCAGCAGGGTATATTTAAACGACCTGAGGAAATACAACAAGATAATAAAGCAGAAAAATTCTTTATTAAAGGAAAATCTTGTAACCGGCAGGTACGGAAGAAGTGAGCTAACAGAGCTATTGAGTGTATGGAACTCCGAGCTGCTTGATCTTGCCGTAAAGATAATGATTAGAAGGCTAGATTTCATTGAAGAATTCCGTAAATATGTACTTGAAAGCTTTAACAGGATCGTGGGTAACAGGTATATACCCATTATAACGTACCAGAGCGAAATACTGGATGAAACCGAGCCGCATGAAATTGATATAGAAATACTGAGGGCTAAGCTTGAAGCTCAGCTTAAAGAGAAAATGGAGTCTGAAATTAAAAGAGGCATCTCGCTAGCGGGTCCGCACAGGGATAATTATATTTTCAGCATGAATAAGGCAGGTGAGCTTTTTGATATGAAGACTTTTGCATCACAGGGTGAGCATAAAACATTCATTGTTTCCATGAAGCTTTCAGAATTTGGGTACATAAATGAGAATTTAAAACATACCAATACAGGTGAACCTATACTTTTGCTTGATGATATTTTCAGTGAGCTTGATAAAGGCAGGATAACCAAAATATCAGAGCTTATTACTGATTTTAACCAGGTGTTCGTTACAACCACAGATACAGATCACCTTGATATATTAAAGCGAAATTTCGAAGATACAAAATCTTTTCATATAGTGAACGGGAACGCAGAAAGTGTTAATTGATTTTAAAGAGCATACAAAAAAACAGACTACGCTGAATTCCGAGATCAGTGCATTATTTACTGATCTGAAAAAGCAAAAGAAAAAAAGATTTGATTACTGGTACCAGGCTGTAGGGGAAAAAATAGGAAAGATAGCCATACCAACATATAAAAAGAACGATGTGCTTTATGTAAGCGTTGTGAACCCGGTATCAAGGTTTGAGCTTACAAGGATGAAACCTGAAATACTTGAAAGCGTTAACAAATTATTGAGTGAAAATAAAAAATTAAAGGATATATTATTTAAGTAATGGCAGATAAAAAAAATAAAGCAGAAAAAACAAAAGAAGTAAAAGACGGGTACGGTGCAGAAAGTATCCAGGTCTTAAAAGGACTTGAACACGTAAGGAAAAGGCCGGCGATGTATATCGGTGATGTTTCCAGCCGGGGCCTGCATCACCTGGCATACGAAGTTGTAGATAACAGTATTGATGAAGCGCTTGGCGGATATTGCGATAAGATATCTCTTACAATTAATAAGGATAATTCAATTACTGTAATAGATAACGGGCGCGGTATACCTACAGGCATGCATCCCACAGAAAAGAAATCAGCTCTTGAAGTTGTTATGACAGTACTGAATGCAGGCGGTAAGTTTGACAGGAATACATACAAGGTATCCGGCGGTCTGCACGGTGTTGGTGTATCGGTTGTAAATGCGCTAAGCAAATGGCTTAAGGTTGAAGTTAAACGCGAAGGGAAGATCTTTGCACAGGATTATAAAGCAGGTGTGCCAACAGGTCCCGTTAAGGAAATAGGTAAAGTGGATGCCAAAGATACAGGTACAAAAACTACTTTTATGCCTGATGATACTATTTTTAATACTGTTAACTTTAAGTTTGAAATTCTTGAAGACAGATTAAGAGAGCTTGCTTACTTAAATAAAGAAGTTACAATTGTCATTAAAGATGAAAGAAGCAAGAAAGAGAACAGGTTCCACTTTGAAGGCGGTATCATTGAGTTTGTAAAATATATCGATCTATCAAG
>CAZOAP010000020.1:16038-22460 GCA_964577645.1 uncultured Ignavibacteriales bacterium | reverse complement strand
AGCATGGCGATTTATTGGTTAAGATAGACCTTGAAACTCCGAAAAACCTGACACCGGAAGAGAAGAAATTGTTTGAAAAACTTGCAGAGATGAGAAAGAAATAATTTTGAGCAAGTAAAAAATTTTTGTTTGGTACAAGATAGAATTATTTATTTATAGAAAAAGCAGAGTACGACATTTGAGGTACTCTGCTTTTTGCTTTAATTAAATTATCTGGATTCCAGCTTTTGCGGTAATGACATATTATTATTTCACAACCAACATTTTTTTTACCTGAGTAAAATCTGATGTTGTTATCCGGTAGAAATATATTCCGCTTGCAAGTATAGATGCATCAAACAAAGAGGTATAATAACCTGCAGGCTTAAATTCATTTACAATTTGTTTTACTTCCCTGCCTGTAATATCATAAACAACAATTTTTACTTTACCGTTCACTGAAAGTGAATAATCAATATTTGTTTTTGGATTGAACGGGTTAGGATAATTCTGCGAAATTCCTGAGTTCTTAGGTACACCAACAGAAACCGGTTCAGCAAGGCTGAACCATTCATAGTTACCGTTGAAATCAATTTGTTTTAACCTGTAATTATATTTTCCCGTATTCAGCTTTTTATCTGTATATGAATACTCATTCGGCGTATTGGTTGTACCTTTACCGTTTACAAATTCAACTAATGACCATTCATTACTTATTCCGTTAACATCCGTAAATTGTCTTTCAATTTCAAAACCTTTATTATTCAGCTCCTGCTCCGTTTTCCATTTTAAAGTGATATCACGCTTATCAATTACGGCATTGAAAGAAGAAAGTACCACCGGTAATGCTACATCAAAAATTATGGAGCTGGCAACACTCTGCCCGTCAGGATTAGTAATTGTTACAGTCTTTGTGCCAGATACTGCAGAAGTGGTTGTTATATTTAATGTAACCTGTGTAGCTGAGTTATATGTTACACTGTTAACAACAACTCCCCCGTTGATAGCGGCACTTATCCTGTTTGTAAAACCTGCACCGGGGTCATAAAATCCCTCACCAGTAGAAGGTGTACCTGTAATGATAACATTAACATTTGTCTGCCCCAGTGTTATTGTATTTGGACTCGCAGAGGTCAATGGCGGCGGCGGCGGAGCAAGTAATTTAGCTACTCTTACACCATAGGAATTAGATGCATCACAAAAGCCCATAACTCCCCACATAGTCATATCGTCATCAGGATCAAGGCTGACATATGAATAATCACCCCACCTATGAGGCGTTTGTGATTCATTGATATTATATGCTGTTGAGCTTGCTGTAATATTTGTTACCGATTGTGTTGTTCCAAGTGTGCCGCCTGATAGTCTTCCGCAGGTCGATTCATTTATTCTTGCATTTAAACCCGCACTGCTGAAAATAAAAGCAGCGTGCCCCTGTCCAGATACCATAACACTAGGTATCCAGTAACTTACCGGGTTTGATACTGATGGGTCATAAATTGTACCTGACTGCACAACTGAGGGTGTTCCGGTCAAGTTCTGCAGCTCATACCAGCGGGTCCCGATTCTGAATGATCCGAATGATGCTACACCGGAAGCATTAACGCTGAAATTATGGGCAGTCCACAACCTGCCATTCCTTATACATGCAGCAAACAGCCTGTCATCAAGTCCATCCATATATTTTGTAGTTGCACCAAGGTGCGGAATTGAATCAGGATACGTTGTTGTATTAACAGTAATTGAAATATTGCCTGAAATTGTTGGAGTACCGCCGGGATTAGAAACCCTGCGCAGCATCAGCGTGCCAAATGTTGCATTATCCACACCTATAAAATATCCTGTGGTTGATGAAACATCGAAGTTATCTACACCCTGCGGAGTAATGGGACCGGCACTTGATGATGTAGGCAGCAGGCTGAATAATGTTGATGTAAGTGTTCCGCTTATCAGGTTAGCCTTGTTAACAACGTAACCGCTGCATCCTATAAAAGCAGTAAGTGCTGTATTAAAGTCATTTGTACCTATATATAATGCACTGTTATCTATACCAAGTGTTTCGTAGTCATAAAATCTGCTTGGAGCTGTTATAAAATAAAAAAGCCAGGTTGTACCTGCAGTTATTGTACTGGTATTGCTTACTGCAAGCAATATCCTGTTCGGACTGCTTACATTAATTATTACAATAAACCATTTTTGAGATAACCTGTCATATCTGATTCTCGGGTCACTGGTGCCTGAACCATTCCGGACGGAGTTAAAAAAAGTATTGGTTGAAGCATTGATAACACCATCGGCTACACCTGTATTTTTGCTGAATGTTACTATCCTTCCGTTAACTGCAACAATATATTGTGTTGGGCCAACTGCACCCATATTATCAGCAGGCAGTGAGTTAGTCGGATTTGTACCCAGTACTGTTGCAGCTGTCCAGTTAGTACTGACGGTTTGCGGGTTATCTGTATTGTTTTGTATATTTTTTTGATCTTTATTTGCCGGAGGGTAAGAAGATTCAGGTTTTGAATCAGGATTAGTGGGCAAATTTCTCCTGTCAAATTTTACTTTATTGATTTCTTCACTTTCATCTTCAATTCCTGTGGGCTTTACAGAAAGTCTTTCTCTTTCCATTATCTCTTCAACTGTTTCCGGAAAGCCTTTATTGCCGTCTGAGCTTTGCGGACCGGATATACTGATATCTGCATCATTATCATCTGCATTTACGGATGTATATACACCCGTTACTTTACCTTCTGTATTATTAACAGAAACAAAGGAATTGTAATTGAAAAATGCAATTACAAAGAAGACAATACAAAGCAGTACCGTTACCCTGAAAAAGACTTTATAGTTCATACATGATTTATTATAAGGGTTAATATACGTTTAACTTTTCATATATTCCTTAACAAAAAAGGTATTCAAACTTTATTTTAAGATGAACACAATTAATAAAAAAAGCAGGTAACATTACCTGCTTTTAGGAACAATTTACCAATTTATCTAATTAATAATGCTTTTCCATTGTAAACCTGATACGTTTAATTTTAACCAGTGTGTTGCCGCTATCAAAAAGATATACATCATCAGCTGCAGCTAATACTCCAATCACTCCCCCAATTAAACCTGTCGGGATAGATAATATAAATCCGAAAACCAATCCGGGCCCAATCCCGCCAATATGCCATTCACCTGAATTTGAAGCAAAGGCAAGCGAGAAAAAACCTATCCCAAATCCCACAGCTGAGCCGTATAAATATCCATTTCCAAACGGAGCAGGTGTTTTAAAAACAATTTTTCTTATTCCTGCAATATTTATAATTTTAGAATTATCGTTTCTTAGCGCTTTTAGAGTACTGTCAGTATCCACAATAAGCTTTACATCTGTTAGTACTGATTTATTATCAAAGTATACATCACATTCTGTTGTTGTATCGATCCTGTCAACCGGTTCAGATATTATTTTATTTTCAGGTTTATAGTTTTCCTCAAGATCACTTAAATCCACATCAGGGTTCAGAACGAATTTAATATCCTTAACCGGGATAAATAAATTGGTGATATCAGTTTCAAAGATTAATGTATCATTTTTCCTTTCAGTGATCCTTCCTTCTGTCTGGAATCCGTTATACAGCACAAGCTTACAGATCCTTCCTGGCTTTAATGAATCACCTGTATTATTCTGAGCTGAAATATTGAAGCTTAATGATAACAGGAATAAAATAAAAATAATATTTTTTTTCATTTTAATATTCAGCCGTTAATAATGCTTTTCCATTATTTGCCTTATGGCAATTAATTTTTCCTTATTCAATCCCGGCTTAAAATCATATTTCTCATCATACGCAAACAAAACACCAAGTACACCTCCTATTAATGCTGATGGAACCGCGAACAGTGAACCAAAGATCAAACCAAACTCAGGTCCGCTTAAATCAGGATGTCCACCGCCCTTACTGAACGTGGGAGGTATAAATCCAATAAGGAATCCAATACCCCCGCCTATTAATGCACCTTTAAGAAATGGGGCCTGCGAAGTGAAAATTATTTTTCTTACCACAGAAATATTTATGACCCGGTATCTATCTTCTTTAAATACTTTCAGTGTTGAATCAGTATCCTTTATAAGCCTGACATCTTTCAGTTCTGTATTTTCTTCAAGATAAACATCACATACGTCTGTCATTTTTATACCCATAGGCAGAACTTCAAGTATCTCATAATGCACAGTATCAATAATTTCAGCTTCGGGAACATCCTGGTTTTGGTTCAGTATGAATTTAATATCTTTTACGGGTATATGCAGATTGGTTATATCAGTTTGGAGGGTCAGAGTGTCATTTATTACTTTTAATATTTTTCCATCTGCCTGGAAGCTGTTATAGAGTACTATTTTGCAAATTCTTCCGGGCTGCAATGAATCTTTAGTATCATTTTGTGCAAATACTATATGCAAAAAAGTGATATTGATTATCAAAAACATCAAAATCTTTTTCATAAGGTTAAATATTTAATTAATAAAAAGAATAGGTCACACCGGCACGTATAGGGAAATATCCCCTACCGAAGAAAAAGAAATATCCTTCAGCCGTTGACATATTGTACTGTATCTCGGCGAATGCTCCGATCTTTTTACTAATTTTAAATCTTAATCCACCGCCCAATGCCAGGCTGAAATATGTATACTTATATACGCCGTAATGCTGGGTATAATATGAACTGTCATATGAGCTGTAATATGTATAATCATAGCTGCTTTCACTAGTGCTTATTACACCAACTCCGCCTAAACCGTATACGCTGAATTTTGAATCATTGGTAAAATTACCGAAAACAATATCAGCAAAAGCACTGTAAACATTCATATATTGTTTTTGGGTACCTGTAGTTCCATATGGGTCATAGTATGCATAAATTACCACATCCCTGTTCAATTGCCCGAAACTGAGATCTAAACGAATAGCTTTATTTTCACTGAACGGAAATAGTCCGGTTGCCTGAACAGAATATCCGGGTGTATTTTCATTACGGTAACCGTCATAATAACCTCCCTGCAGCAATAAACCACCGCCAAGAGAGACCATTGCGCTCATTAATTTTGGAATAGTGCTTTTTGATACACTGAAGATATCTTCAAATTTCACTCTTACTGTACCGGTTTCAGTAACAATGTATGCATAAACTGAATCCTGTTTAATAACTTTACCGATTACTTCTTTATCATTATACAGGGTTATCTTATATTTATTACCGGTAATAATGGAATCCATTACAGCTTCATCCTGTGAAAAAATATTTGAAATAAAACCTGATGTTATTGAAAAAAGTACTGCAAGGAGGATGGAAGATAAATTATTATTGATCATAAAATGAGAATTAATTTACTCCTAAATTTTAGGGTTACTCAAATATAGTGGATGTAAATTAATTATTAAATCTAAATACAAACTAAATTCAGTTTACTATTGTTTAATATATTACAAAGGCAGAATTTAAGTGCATATTTAACTACTTTGTTATTATATTCAAATATTGCTATTTTTAAGCAAATAACAGGGTACAATAAGGGGTTAATATTGAAAAAACAGTTATTTTAGTATCGAAAGACTGAGTTTCAGCCGCATTCCGCAAAACCTTACAGAATGACCTCCCTGAAAAATCGATAATATTCAAAATATCACAATAATTCGTTCTTAATCAGTAATTTTAATACGAAAAAGTGTCTGAAAAAAATAAAAAAGTTACACCTACTGAATGGAAACAAATTGTAGCAAAGTATCAAAATTCTGAATATATAAAAAGTCTTTGGCAGTTCACAAATTCATTTATACCGTTCTGCTTAACCTGGGTTTTGATGTATTATTCGCTTGATGTAAGCTACTTCCTTACCATACTGCTTTCACTTTTTGCATCCGGTTTTATAATGAGGATATTCATTATCCAGCATGACTGCGGCCATGGTTCATTTTTCAATTCACGCAAAGCCAATGACTATCTTGGAATGGTATGCAGCGTTTTAACTTTCACTCCCTACCACTACTGGAGGAAAAGCCATGCAATACATCATGCTGCTGTAGGCAAGCTTGAAGAACGCGGCATTGGAGATGTTTATACTATGACAGTTGATGAATACCTGGCAAGGAATAAATGGGGCAGGCTAAAATACAGGCTGTACCGTAATCCATTTATACTGTTCATGGTAATTCCGCCTGTGCTTTTTTTGTTTTTGTACCGCTTCCCTATTTCAAAATTGGCAGTGATGAAATCACTTCACACAACAGTTTATATAACAAACCTTGTGATTGCACTCATAGCAGGTTCAATAATATATTTTATCGGCTTTAAAGCATTTTTAATGATACAGGTACCGATAATTATTTTCTCGCTCTGTGTTGGTACATGGTTCTTTTACGTACAGCACCAGTTTGAAGATACTTACTGGAATG
>CAZOAP010000020.1:0-16028 GCA_964577645.1 uncultured Ignavibacteriales bacterium | reverse complement strand
CTGCTCTGAAAGGAAGCTCATATTACAAGCTGCCTAAAGTACTGCAGTGGTTCACTGGCAATATTGGTTTCCACCATATTCATCATTTAAGTCCAAGGATACCGAATTACAAGCTTGAAAAATGCCACAAGGAAAATCCGCTGTTCCAGACGAGCACAACACTCACTTTAAGGACAAGCATGAAAAGCATGATACTTAATCTGTGGGATGAGAGATCAAAAAGGCTGATTAGCTTTGGTGATTTGAAAAAACTCGGCTACTTTAAACAAATGGCTTAGTAAATTGGAACACTGATTTAACTGATTAAACAGATTTTCGCAGATATTAAAAAAGGCTCTATTATTAGAGCCTTTTTTATAAGATTTAAATTATAATCAATTACTCTATTAATCTTGAAGCATGAATAACATCGGAAATATCAATTACGGAATTGTTGATCTTATATATAATGCGATAATTATGAAAAATAATTTCTCTGATATTTTCATTTTCAAATTCCGGAACAACCCTTCCTGATAACGGGAAATCAATTAATCGTTCTACTGCTTGTATTATTTTGCTAATAAAAACGGGAGCATAAAAAGGAGAGTTTTCTGAAATATAATCAGCTATCTCCTCAAGGTTTTTCACTGAATTAAGGGACCATCTTATAATTATTTCAGCCACTTTTCAAGACGTTTTTTAACCTCTTCATGGGTAACAAATTCACCCCTTTCGATCTGCTCAAAACCATCATCAACTCTTTGTTTAAAGTAAATTTCAGCTATTATATCCTCATATTTTGAGTCTACAGGAAGCTTATCTAGTAGTTTCTTCACTGATTCTATTGCTGTCATATCAATTTTAAAAAATTATGTAATAATTTAAAATAATAAATAGTTTAATAACATACTATCATAATTATTTACCTTTACTCAGTCACTATCCAGCAATCACCTGTATCAATATCCATACCATTCATTTTCATATACAGGTATAGCTGCATTTTATAACCAGTCAACCACTTAACGCTTGTTTCGATAAGTGCTTCACCAAGCAGCTTTGGCTCACGCCATGGTGAGATGACCTCCCTGCTCAATAATTCATCATCACTTACATCTTGGAGCAATGAATTTATCTTAGAGATCTCCTCATTCATTCTTGCCGGAAATTCTTCAGCCTTCATGGATTCACCATACTCTTCATTTCTTCTGTATATCCCTTTTTGTTTATCGGGATCTGTTTCCATGAAATTTTCCACACATGATAATGCATTCCATGATAGATACTGCAGCAGTTTAAATGTTGTACGCATTCCGGGCTGAGGTGCGTAGCTGTACATTTCTTTCGGTATTATCGTATACAGCCTTTTGCATATGGCTGTTTCTTTCTCGAGGGCATTTAGAATTTGTTGTTTATGAGTCATAAAATTAATTTAATATAATTAATAACTGAACACAGATTACACTGATGAAGCGGATTTATACAGATCTTTCTGATTGAGTTTCCTGAGTAAATATCCTGCTGTAAGATGAAAACATTAATGCATGGCAGAGCACAACAACAAATGGTACTGCCACAAATAATAAATGAGCACCGTAAAAGTAAAGAACATATAATCCAAAAGTTAGTATAACCGAGGCTGCGATTGAGTATGAGAATGCTTTTTTGTTATCCCTGTTCAATACTATAAGTATTAAAATCGAAAATATACAAGAAATACAAAATGAAACAAAGAAGATCCGCGTTAACATTACTGTTAGCTCATTTATTGTTTCAGAACTTTCTTTGTTACCGGTAATAAATGATGTAACCAGTATTATCAACAATATGTATAATGGTAATTGCGATATCAATAATATTTTCCAGAGTATCCGTAATAATTTATTTTTATTCATTATAATATTATACTGTCGTCAACATAAACCTTCAACGGATTATTCTGTGTTAATCAGTTCAATCCGTATTATCAGCGTTCTGCTTTTTCTTCGCGTTTCTGTTTATTGAAATAGAAATATAACGGAATACCAATAGCTACCAGTAGCATACCGAAAATGGCATTCCTTACGTTATACCAAATACTAAAACCAACAAAGAATGCCGAGAATACGACAAAGAATGCCGGCAGCAGCGGGTAACCAAACGCTTTATAGGGACGCTCGGCATTTGGCATTTTTTTGCGGAGTACAAACACTCCGTATGCACCCATACCGTAGAATATCCATGAAACAAAGATCAGCATATCGGTCAATTGGTCAAAAGTACCTGTCATAGTAATTAAGCTTGCCCACAAACCCTGTATTAATAATGATGTACCCGGTGTTTTATACCTGTGATGAACATCTTCAAGCTTTTTAAAGAATAAGCCATCTTTAGCCATTGCGTAATAGACCCTTGCGCTTACCAGTATTGTACCGTTTGTTGTACCGAATGTGGAAACCAGAACAGCTATGGCTACAAATGCACCTCCCCATTCACCTACTGAGCGTTTCATAACATCGGCAGCAAGAAAAGATGAATCCTTCATCACATCAGCCGGCAGTACGTAGAAGTATGCAAGATTGACAAGAAGGTAAACAACTATTACAAATGACATACCGAATATCATTGCTTTGGGAATATTCCGCTGAGCGTCTTTTACTTCACCGCCAAGATATGTGATGTTATTCCACCCGTCGTAAGCCCAGAATGCACCGCTGAGTGCAAGGACAATTCCCCCAAGAAGGCTGCCTGATGGAAACTGAAATGCAGAATTAATGAACGGTGAAAAATTAGCTACTGATCCTGCTCCCATAGTGAGAGCAAGTACAACTATAAAAGCAATTGCAACATTTTTTAAAATTGTGAAAACATTCTGTACAACACCGCCAAAGACAACTCCAAAATAATTTACTGTTGAAAGGAACATTATCAGGAAAATGGTAAGCATTTTTAAACCGATATCTTTAAGCGGGTAAAGATCAAGTATAACCTGCTCACCCCACTTCAGAGAAAAACCCCATGCTTCCCAGCCGGGTGAAAGATGCGGCGCGGGGAAGAAATATTCAAAATACCCGCTGAACACATATGCTATGGATGCAATAGAGCCTGTTTGTATTACAGCAAAAATTGCCCAGCCGTAAAGATAAGCGGTAAAGTTGCCGTACATTTCACGGAAGTAAACATACTGTCCGCCTGCCCTGGGCAGAATACCGGCAATTTCAGCATTTGTAAGTGCCCCAATTAAGCTGATGATTCCCGCAACAAGCCATATTACAAGGATAATTCCGGGAGCACCAAGCTCACCTGACATAGATGCTGATTTTTTGAAAATACCGGAGCCAATCATAGAGCCGATTACAATTGTAACAGCTGTAAACAGACCCAGCCGCTGAACAAGCGAGTGCTTGTGACCTTTCTGGTGTTTATCTTCCATTTTCTTTGGATTATTTTAACCCCGCAAAATACAAATGTTTAATTTTAATAGCAATTTTGAATATATTACTTAACAATTGTTCTATTTGATTAATATTTAGTTGTCCATATTGAACCCTAAATAAAGATAACAGGATTTATTGAATTTGACGGCCTTTTCAAACAATTCCAGTTTACTTTTCCCAAAACAACAGGATAAATTTTTCCCGAAACAAAAGCTTAAAACAGGAGTTCTATAATTGTATTTTATAATGCAAATGATTAATTTTACAAAAATAAAACAATCAATATAGAAGGAAACAAAATAAAATGGCAAATGCTTTAGAAATAATCCAGTTTTTCGATGAATCCGGTAAGGAGATAGTCCATCGTGAACCGCAGGCAGGTTCAACTGATATCAAGATGGGCGCTCAGCTTATCGTTCAGGATACACAGGCAGCCGTATTTTATAAGGACGGAAAAGCTCTTGATGTGTTTGGTGCAGGCCGCCACACATTAACAACAGCTAACATACCGTTCTTAACCAAGCTGCTTTCTCTGCCTTTCGGTTTTAATTCACCGTTCCAGGCACAGGTGTATTATGTATCAATGAAGAAATTCATTGATCTTAAATGGGGGACCAAATCACCTATTAACTTCCGTGATTCAGAGCTTTCTTTTGTTCAGTTAAGGGCATCAGGTAAGTTCTCTATGAGAGTTAAAGATCCTCAGCTTTTCATAAATGAAATAGTTGGTACACAGGGTAAATATACAACAAACGAAATTGAAGATTACTTAAGGGATTCAATAGTATCAAGATTAAATACTGTACTTGGCAAAAACCTGAAAACAGTTTTTGACTTAGGCCAGTATTACCCGCAGATTGAAACAGGCATAAAAGCTGAAGTCACTGATTTCTTCAATTCGATGGGTATAGAGCTTACCGATCTTATCATAGTAGGTATAGTTCCGCCGGATGAAGTACAGGAGAAGATCAACGAAAGAAGCTCAATGGGTGCTATCGGCAATTTAGATGCATACATGAAATTCAAAACCGCGCAGGCTATGGAAAAAGCAGCAGAAAATCCGGGCGGCGGCGGTACAGCGGGTCTGGGTGTAGGACTTGGTGCAGGTATGACAATGGCTAACATGATGATGGGTTCAATGCAGCAGCAGCCGCAGAATCAGCAGCAGCAGCAGAACAATCCGCCGCCTGTTCAGCAGTCACAGGATGATGTACTTGCAACAATTGAAAAGCTTGCAAAGTTAAAAGATGCAGGCGCACTTACGCAGGAAGAATTTGATATAAAGAAAAAAGACCTGCTTTCAAAGTTATAAATTATAACCTCACCCCTTCCCCTCTCCTGAAAGGAGAGGGGAAATAGACCGAAGAATTTTGGTACAACTCTCCCCTCTCCCTTCGGGAGAGGGGCTGGGGGGTGAGGGTAATAAATGAATTCATATCTATTATTCAGAACTTTCATTATTTTAGGTATATAATATTAAACTGGGGCTACTTCTATCGC
Source organism: uncultured Ignavibacteriales bacterium (assembly GCA_964577645.1). GTDB lineage: Bacteria > Bacteroidota > Ignavibacteria > Tepidaquicellales > OLB5 > OLB5. The sequence goes on along the minus strand of CAZOAP010000020.1, from coordinate 11,130 downwards.
TTCGCACTATAATTCAAGAAAGCCCCTGTTGTTTGTGGATTTTTTATCCACGACCTAAAGGTCGTGGCAACTCAGATTTGATATATTTATGCAAATAAAATGTACGCAATGCGGGGCTGATGTATCCGTACAACAGGATGAAACTTTTATTGAGTGTCCTTTTTGTGCATCGGCATTATTCCTGGATAAAAGAAAAGTAGTTTTCCATTACCTATTAAATTCCAATTTTAAACCAAATGAAGCAGAAGGCAACCTGAAAAGATGGATGTCAGGCAACCATACTGTAAAAGATCTTGACCAGAAGGCGCAGATAGTAAAAAGCGAGTTCTACTATTTCCCTGTCTGGTATTTCAAAACACAGGATGCCTCAGGTGATAAAATTTACCTGCAGCCTGCTGCAAGTACTTCGGTCTCTGAAATAAAGAAGCTGCAGATACCTGCAGGCGCTTTGAAATTCTACGAGAAGAATACATACAACGAAGATGAGATAAAACAGCCTGATGTATTGTATGATTCAGCACAGGCATGGCTTCAGGGTTCAGGTGTAAGCCTTGATACTGTTAAAGAAGCTGCACTAGTTCACATTCCGTTCTACCAGTTCTACTACAATTTTGGCGGGCATAGCTACACAGCACTGGTTGAAGCATCTTCAGGACAGGTATATTCAAACATTTACCCGGCTAAGAGCGAGGCACCCTTCAGGATACTGTTTGCATTGAGTATAGTGGCTTTCATAATAACAGGCATAATCTGTTATGTACTTGGCTTTGTTCTCAACAGCAGCAGTGAAGAAGCATTGCTTACAGCTGAGTTCTTTAAGATATTTGCATACGGGCTTGTCTCAGTACCGCTAATAGTAATGGCTTATGTAATAGCTAAAAAAGTTTAAGTCAAATATCAAATAACAAATAGTAAATAACAATTTAAACTATAGGAATTGGCTGAAAAAGTATTAAAAGGTATAACGTGTCCCGCCTGTTCAGGTGAACTTGACCTGAGAGAAGGGATAAAAACATTCAACTGCAAATACTGCGGTACACTTTTACTGACAAAAGGTGTTGAAGGTGTTGTAAAGTACTATGTACCAAGGAAAGTACAGAGAAATATTGCAATACAGAATATGTTCAACTGGCTTGGCAAAGGTCTTGCCAAGGCACGCGGTTTGAAAAATGATGCGAAAATTGATGATGCATTTCTTGTATACATTCCCTACTGGCGTGTAAGAGCTGATGTAATCGGCTGGGTATTCGGTAAGGAACGCCGCACACAGACAGTTAATGGCAGGACAACTACATATTATGTAGATGTGGAAAGAAAGATTCAGAAGCCGTATGACAGGACATATGCGGCATGTGATGTTGCAGAGCTTGGCGTAAGGAAGGTTAACCTTGAAGGCGACGAAATGCGTCCCATAAATTTTGAGGAACTGCAGTCAGAAGGAATGCTTTTCAATATTATCTCTTCAGAAAAAGAGGTAACTGATATTGCAAAGAGCCAGTTCATAGAAGAAGCGGTTAACTCGGTTAAAGTTGACCAGGTTACTTTTCAGCATAACGATCTTGTAAGACCCAATGTTTCAATAGTATATTACCCTCTTTGGGTAGTAAGGTATATATACAAAGGCAGAACTTACCAGGTAGTTGTTGATGGTGAAGACGGTTCAATTTGCTACGGCAAAGCGCCGGGCAATAATCTGTACAGAGCTGTTGCAGGAATTTTTGGTACTGCAGTGGGTTCATACCTGATAACATTCTTCGGTATCTTTGGCATTATAGGTGATGGTGACAGTGCAAAAGCTGCACTTGTGATGTATGTATTTGCACTTATATTTGGTATTATTATAATTGCATGGGGATATAAGAAATTCAGGTATGGCGGTGAAATTGAAGAAGGCACAGGTATTGTTGCCCCGCCAAAGAAATCGATGTTTGGCGGTAACAAGGCTGCAAATTCATTAAAGAGCTATGCAACAGCAGGCAATGTTGTTGATATTGCAAGCATAGCCTCAAGTTTCTTGAGAAAGTAACATACAAAAAAGATTGTCATCCCGAACTTGTTTCGGGACCTAATTAAATAATTATTAAAGACCCTGAAACAAGTTCAGGGTGACTTTTTTTGGATTATGGAAGATTTTAAATTAATAGCTGTAAAGTGTAAATCATGTGATAGCGGGCTGACCGTAGAGATGAACGATAACATTGTTTATTGCTCAAGCTGCGGCAATGGATGGGAAATTGTAAATGATGACCTGGTTCCAATAGATGTTAATTTTGCTGCCCCGCTTGTAAAAGGTGATGGTGAACTGGTTTATAAAGGTTTCTGGCTGGTTGATGCATATGTAAAGATAAATTCACGTGACTCCTCAGGCGGGTGGATATCAAACCTGTTTGGCGGAGGTAATAAGACAGAAGGTGACGTAATGTTCTATGTGCCAGCCTTCTGGATGCCGATAGAATCAGCCAAGAATATTGGTGTTAATTATACCATAAAGAATGCAGTACCATCACCTCAAAAATACAATGTAAAGCTTACAGGCTTTAATTTCTCCAAGGAAGATGCCAGGAAAATTGCAGAATTCCTTTTCCTTTCAATTGAAGCGGAAAAAAATGATACCATACGTAATATCAGCTATGATATTAAGGTAAAGAACTACAAAGTGCTGGGTGTTCCTTTTTACAAACAGCCAAACGGCAGGCTAAAAGATGCTGTTTTAGGTATTGAGGTAGCATAGCGGAAGAGGAAACTTACGATTTTTTTTAAACAGGTCGAAAGGATTCTGTATGAAGCTCATCTTAGCAATCATAATAACTGCTTTTGCTGCACTTTTTTTTATAACTTCAACAATGCCCCCTCATGAATTCTCTGATTATCTTTCAAGATTATTTCTTATCATCTCAGTACTCGGCTTACTTCTAAGCCTGTGTATATTGCCGTGGCTTAAAGGCAGCTTTAAGGATAAATGGATCATTGCAGTAAAATACGGATTACTCATTACATTTTCTTCATTTGATGCAGGTTACCTGGTATTTTCTCTTTCAACTTTAATTTGATTAATATGAAAAAGATAATCAGCAATATCATAAGATCAATATCACTTGTATTGGGAATATTTATTATCGTTTTAAACTTCACAACCGGCGGCTTCATACTTGGAGAAAGCTATAATATATTTGAACCTTATGCTGATACTGAAATGGCTAAGGATTACACTCCCGAAAAGTTTAAACCGGTTAAAGAAGGCATGAAAATGTCCGAGGTGAAAAAACTTGTTGGTGAACCTTTAAATTCAGGTTATGATACTCTGCAATCATTAACCGGACATTATTATACGCGTGACGGTTACCTGAGGAAAAGGACAGATAAGAAATTCGCACTGGTTGGTGACCTCGCCTGGTACGGTTCATCTGTTGAATATAACAAAGATAGTATAGCTGTAAAAGTTTATTCCGGCTGGTATTACGATTAACGCCAAATAATGTTATTTTTGCAGAGCAAATAAATTCTAATTCTTCAAAAATTCTCGATCGGGTGTGGGAAATGTATTTAAACAAAATTGAAATATTTCTGCAATAGATTCCTCATTTCCAGGAACAATCAGAAGAAGCTAATATTAACAATAAATATCAAATGAGGCAACTTTCTCAAAAAGAAAAATCCGAACTGTTCCTTAAACTGCATCACGACAAAGAAATTTTAGTAATTCTGAATTCCTGGGACCCGGGAAGTTCACGACTAATAGAATCCAGCGGATTTAAAGCAATTGGCACGACAAGTATGGGCGTTTCTGCATCTTTGGGATATCCGGATTGTGAAAAAATACAATTTTCGGAAATGCTGGAGGCTATCAAAAGAATTGCTGATAAGATAACACTCCCCCTTACAGTTGATATTGAAGGCGGCTTTGGAAATACCACAAAAGATATTGTGAATAACATCAGGCAGGTTATAGAAACCGGTGTAGTGGGTATAAATCTGGAAGATAGTATCAAATTGAAGCCTGATTTGCTTGATCCTGCAGAATTTTCAGAGAGAATTTCGGCCATCAGGGAGCTATCTGACTCATTCGGAATTCACCTGGTTATTAACGCCAGAACTGATTCTTTTTTAACCTCAGCAGGTCCTGCAGAGAACCGCCTTGCTGAATCCATCAAGCGAGGCAACATTTATAAGGATGCCGGTGCGGACTGCATTTTTGTGCCAAATGTTACAGATAAGAACAGCATTACAACACTGGTTAAAGAAATTGGGGCACCGGTGAATATTCTCGCCAATCCAACTAACGGAACGGCGCTTCCCCCGGGAATAAAGGAACTTGAAGAAATTGGCGTTGCACGTCTGAGTGTGGGTTCATCGCTTATGAAATCAACACTGGCGTTAATTAAAAAAGTTGCCGATGAGACTATTCATTCAGGTACTTATAATAATCTGTTTCAGGCTTCTAACCCAATAGAAGAAACTGTTAAGGCGTATAAAATGGCTACAGATAATCCGGAAGAATGAAATAGCATTTCATTACCATACCTACTTTATTGTCATTTCAGAAATAAAGCAAAAAGATGAAGGCACACAGGATCTTGCCAAAGAAGTGAAAGAACTTGAATTGTTATATTTTGATGAATTAACATCGTTTGGTGAAAAAGATTACATTAAACAATCTCAATTAAACTAAGTATATAATAGTTGACTAAAAACCGATTAGAAGCATTCAGTGACGGAGTATTGGCAATAATTATAACTATAATGGTGCTTGAGCTTAAAATACCGCATGGTACTGAGCTTAATGACCTTACACCAATTTTACCCTATTTTTTAAGTTATATACTCAGCTTTATTTATATCGGAATTTACTGGAACAATCACCACCATATGCTGCATACTGTAAAATGGTCAGCGGCGGAATATTATGGGCAAATTTGCATTTACTTTTCTGGCTTTCACTCGTACCGTTTACAACAGGCTGGATGTCAGAAAATCACTTCGCTTCCATACCAATTGCATTATACGGCATTAACCTGCTTATGGCTGCAGTTGCATACTTTATACTGCAGTCACTTATACTCAGATTACACGGCCCGACATCACTGCTTAAAAAAGCGATAGGATATGATATTAAAGGCAAAGCATCTACAATTCTATACATGACAGCAATTATTTTATCATTTTACTATCCATGGGGTTCGGCGGGAATATATATATTTGTGGCTCTAATGTGGCTGGTACCTGATAAGAGGATCGAAAAGACAATATACCGTAACCAAAACGAATCATAATAAAAGCCCTTTTTATCCGGTTTTAATAATATTCTTCAGGAACAATTTTCTCATTTCAGACTATAAGTTATAATATCTAACTTAAATATTCTGAATTATGAGAAATTTCAATATAATCCTGCTGTTATTATCATTATTTTCAATAGCGGCCTGTTCACAGGAAAGATCACCCTTTGTAAGCTTTGATGATTACGATAAGCTTATGGATGAAGTTAAGGAACACAGGAAAACCAGGCTTGTTGAGCTGCCGGTATTCAATGAAATGTCGAAGGAAAATGGTGTTATAATACTGGATGCAAGAAGTGATTCAATGTTTGCATCAAAACATATCAAAGGCGCAGTTCACCTTAACTTTGCCGATTTTACACAGGAAAGTCTGGCAGAGGTAATTCCATCCGCAGATACTAAAATTCTAATCTACTGCAATAATAATTTTATTGATGACCAAAAGAATTTTCCGACAAAAATGGTGGTTCCGCAAAGCATTAAAAAAGGAGGAGGCGGTGATAAAGGCTTAACTTTGGCACTCAATATTCCCACATACATAAATCTGTACGGATACGGCTATAAAAATGTTTATGAGCTTTCTGAATTGATAAGTGTTAATGACAGCAGAATTGAGTTTGAAGGAACTTCTATAATAAAGTAAATTACAGACCTCTCAGATTATAAATACCTGAGAGGTCTTTTGCATTATTGTTATTTTATATTGACAGTAAAAGTCAGAGTTTTTGCGGGAGCTTCTTTTTCCCATGACCTTGCATAATAGAACATGAGCTTTACAGTGCCCGGTGCAACAGCTTTCATATGCCATACTTCTGCCCCGCCCTGCCCGGTTTTTGCATTATCCGGAAGGTCATAATCCATTCCCGCAACAACAACCTGTGCATTATCTGATACCATACCAACTGACCATGAGTAGCCTGTTGACTGGTTTGATTCAAGTGATATTGTGAAGTTCTCACCCACACTTGCACTTATTTCTGAATCTTTTTCAACATAGGTTTTTTCCTGTGAATAAGTAATTGATGCCAGGATAAGCAATACAATTACTGATGATGTGTTTATTATTTTTTTCATGCTGTTTAAATTATTTATATGATTTACCCAAATCCATTTTTATTGTGCTGCTGGTTCTGCTGCAGAAACTATATCTACTGAAATGATGTCAGCTCAGCAGGAAAGCTGAATTCCAGGCCTATTTCTTCCATAAACTGCAATGCTGCTATAAGCTGCAGCTTTACCCTTTCATCAATGTTGAATCCGCGGTATGACTCAACTGTATACGACTTAATTCCGAATTTAAGCACAAAATTATCAAGTGAGCTGTATTCCCTTACCGAATAATAATGAGTGTGATACTGGTAATCTCCAACAGGTATCTTCTTATTCATGTTATCAACCGATCTGACAAGCAACTCCTCAAATGGCTGAAGGCATGATATCACGATCTGTCCGTAAGCTTTATCAGGATCTGTTAATGCCTTTGGTGACCATTTTGTGCGCGCTTCATGCAGGTTTATGATAAGATCTGGCTTAACTGAATCAACCAGCCACATGAATTCATATGCCAGGCGGTATTCATAAAGATCAGCGGTAAGATCACCCGGGAAGGCGTGATTAAAATCAAAATTTACCTCTCGTGTATTCTGTTTGCAGGCCTGAATATTGGTTCTTGGTATAACAATTAATGTACCTGAAAACAGGTTGATGTACTTAACAATTGAATCACATGCCATGTACGATGCTATCTCATCACCGTGAATGCCGCCGTCAAGTATCATAACGGGACCCGGTTTAGAGCCTTTAAAAACAAAGAACGGTGTTTCATAATCATCATGAAGGCCGAAATAATCCTGCCTTACAAAAGTATATTGTCCGCCCTGGCTGCCCGAAGTTGAATCAATGAATGAAAATGCTGAACCTTGTGAAAATAAAACCAGGAAAAATAATAATTTTAGTTTACTCAAATATTAATACACAGTTATATTAATGGTTCTGGATTTTTTTGCAAGCAGGTCACCCTGCTTAACATAGTTCAATGTAATAATTGTTTTGCCCTTTTTCAATCCTTTAAATTTGAGTAACTGGGTTGTCATATCTGTATTCTTTTCACCAAACTTATTTTCTTTGCCTTCATATTTAGCAACTGAAGGATCACTGTTGGAAGCTACTATCCAGTCAAACCCATGGTATGTATCAGTTTCCATTTTAACAGATGATATTTCACCTGACTTAATTGATAAGCTTTCACCTGTGTAATTCGGAATCCCGGAACACGATGCTATCAAGAATGTAAGTATAATTGTTGATGCTGAAAACAGTATTTTTTTCATTTATATGTTTGTGTTTATAATTATTAACACTATGATTGCTTCAAATGTTCAGGTATACAGTTCAATAACCTAATGCAGCACCGTAACCTCTGCGGTCTGAGTGACCGTAATATGTTTTGTTGTTCCAGTCAACCAGAATTGCCTCAATCCTGCCGTAGTCTGATATCTGTTTGGTCTGATGTCCTTTTTCAATCAGCTTTGCCATAACCTCGTCATCGATTGAACCTGCTTCATATTGCAGGTATTCAGGCTGCCACTGGTGATGGTATCGGGGATGGTCCACAGCGGAATCAAGTGCCATTTTGAAATCAATTACATTGATAATTGTTTCAAACACCGATGTAATTATTCTGCCGCCGCCGGGTGAGCCAACTACCATGAACGGATTGCCGTCTTTCAGAATAATGGTCGGCGTCATTGAGCTCAGCATACGTTTACCGGGCTCGATGGCATTTGCTTCGCTTCCAAGCAGGCCGTACATATTGGGTTCACCCGGTTTTGATGCGAAATCATCCATTTCATCGTTTAGCAAAAATCCTGCACCATCAACAACAACACCGGAACCGTATGTATTATTCAGAGTAGTTGTAACGCTTACCATGTTTCCATCTTTATCAATGATGCTGTAATGTGTAGTCTGGTCTGATTCATGTGTGAACACTCCCGGTTTAATTTCATTTGATGGAGTTGAAACATCACTTATTTCTTTGCGTCTGTCTTTTGCATAATCTTTGCTTATTAATTTATCAACCGGTACCTTCCAGAAATCAGGGTCACCTAAATGTTCACTTCTATCTGCATAAACCCGCTTCATGCTTTCAATTACAACATTCAGGTAATTTGAATAATCTTTAATACCGTAATAGACTGAACTTCTCTCAGGTATCTGTTCATTTTCAATCATATTCAGTAACTGGATAAGTGCAATCCCCCCGCTGCTTGGCGGTGCCATAGAATAAACATCGTAACCTTTATAATTTGTGTGAACGGGATTTCTTTCAACCGGCTGGTAATTCATAAGGTCCTCTTTTGAAATTATCCCGCCGCCTTTCTGCATTTCTGCGGTAATAAGATCAGCTGTTATGCCTGAATAAAATCCATCCTTGCCGTGTATACTTATAAGCTTTAAAGTATTTGCCAGGTCCTTCTGTTTCAGTAATTCACCTGCTGAATAATTCAGCCCGCCTTTTGTAAATACTTTTTTAGAGGAAGGGAATTTACTGAATAGCTCATAATTGGAATTAAGCGACTCAGCCAGCTTGCTTTCAATTTCAAAGCCGTCATCTGCAAGCTTAATTGAAGGGTCCAGAACATCTTCACGCTTCATACTGCCGTATTTATCCAGGGCATAAAGCAAACCTGCAACTGAACCGGGAACGCCTGCTGATAAATGACCGACCTGGCTTTTATCAGGCAGAAACTCTCCTTTATCATTTAAATACATATTACGTGTTGAGCCTGCGGGTGCTTTTTCGCGGTAATCGATCGTTGTTATTTTATCCTTTGTGCGAATTACCATGAATCCGCCGCCGCCTAAATTACCTGCCTGAGGATAAGTTACCGCAAGTGCAAAACCCATTGCAACAGCTGCATCAATAGCATTGCCGCCTTTTTGCAGGATATCAATACCAACCTGCGAGGCAATTTTACTTGCGGAAGATACCATCCCGTTCTTTCCTGATACATCAGACCGGAATTCTGTTACAGTTTTTTTCTTCTGGGAGCCGTTTAAAGGGTTGTTGAACTGTGATGCATAATACAGGAACACCACAATTAAAGCAGTTGTAACAAGAAAACTCATATTTTTTCTTAGCATGGAATTAAAACGTGAGCTAGTTACAAAAAATTAAAATTGTATAAATCTGAATAATTATATCTTAAAACAGCTTAAGCCTTATGCCGTCTTTTTCTATCTTCTTAACAAGCTTGTTGATATTCAGCAGCGCTTTATTGATATTATCATACATATCATCCTGCGTTAACAGCTTGCCAACAGTTGAGTTTGAGTCGTTTGCACCAAGCACAAGGTTGTTCAGGTTTATTGTAAGTGAATCAAGCCTGCCCGTCAGCAGCCTTACATCAGCCATGGTATTCTTTAATTCAGGCTTTGTATCGGTAACTGTGTTATCTACGTTTGTTGCAATATTATTCAGCTTCTGGGTGAGTGAATTAATGCTGTTCCTTGTATCTGCCAGCATCAGGTTCAGGTTCCTTGATGCAAGATTGAAATTAATTGCTGCGCCTTTTATGTTGGTCTTTAAGCCGTCATCACCTACAATTGAATTGATATTATCAACTGTCAGCATCATTTTTGTCATTGCTGTATCAAGCTTACGTGCTATCTGCTTAACATCTGCACCTACTTCATTCATTGTGCCAATAAGCCCAACAATATCATTGGTTTTAGCTCCAACAAGCGGTTTGGTTATATCAGCAGTTTCCTTAGAAGAACCCGGCCTGATATAGATCTGCTTGCCGCTCATAAGCTCTATCATTGCCACAGATACATCATAATCTTTCTTTAAAGTAACTTCTTTTGAAAGAGAGAAATCAACTTTAACGGAATCACCGGGAGCAAGTTCAATTGAGGTAATTTTGCCTTTTGTAACGCCGTTTACACTTACAGGGTCACCTTCTTTTAAGCCGTTAACATCACTGAAATATACAGTCAGGTCATTGGTTTCCAGGCCGAATTTAAGATCCTTTAAAAAAGCCACTCCCCATAACAGAATTATTATAGAAAGCACGATAGTTATACCTACCTTTAAAAGAGTTCTTTTATCCTTATCCATTATTATGGTACAATATTTTTACTTTATCTGAATCTGTTAACACTGAAACTAAATGTTATTTTGTAAAATCAAGAATTTTATACTTTAATTTGCCTGCGGGAACAATGATCTCAACTTCTTCATTTTTCTTTTTGCCAAGCAGTGATTTACCAATAGGTGAAGTTACCGATATTTTATCCTGCTCAAGATCAGCCTCTTCAGGCGATACAAGCTTATAGGTAAATTCTTCCTTTGTCTTAAGGTCTTTTAGCTTAACGTTATGGAGAATATAGATCTTATCATTTGGCAGTTCATCTGCTGATATGATCTTTACCCTTGAGAGTATTTCCTCAAACTTGGCAATTCTCATTTCAAGCTGTTCCTGCTGATGTTTTGCTGCGTCATATTCAGCGTTCTCACTAAGATCACCGTGTGCGCGGGCTTCCGCTATCTTTTCGGCGATATCTTTTCTGCCCTTTAATTTCAGACCATTGAGCTCAGTTTCAAGCTCATGCAATCTATCCTTGGTTAAATACACAAAACTTTTGTTGTTTGATTCCATTTTAAATTAATTCTCCTGGTTTTTGTTGATTAACAATAAATGTCCCAGCTTATCGCGTTTAGTTTTTAAATATTTTTCGTTAATTGAATTTGCGGGTATTTCTATGGGAATACGTTTTACAATTTCAAGCCCGTATCCTTTTAAGCCAACAACTTTTTTTTTTTTTTTTTTCAGCAGTATCATTTTTCTTA